>JAEZDB010000085.1 GCA_023429855.1 Actinomycetes bacterium | reverse complement strand
GCGCCGCGACGACCGTGCTGGGCGCCGCGACCGGCCTCGGGGCGATCCTCACCATCGAGGCCGCCGGGACCCGCGGTCTCGAGCGGCTGCTGTTCGGCGATCCGCTGGCCGCCACGACGGCGTCGCTCGCCTGGACGGCCGCCGGCGCCGTGGTCATCGGCGTCTGCGCCGTCCTCGGCCACCGACAGCTCTTGGCCGCCACCCTCGGCGTCGATGCAGCACGAGCTGCTGGCGTTTCGTCGGCGCGCGTCGAGCTGCTGTCGACGATCGGGTTGGCCGTCGCGGTCGCCCTGGCCGCCGGATCGGTCGGTGCCGTGCTCACCTTCGCCCTCGTGGTCGGCCCTGCCGCGGTCGCCACCCGCGGCGGGCACCGGGTGGGTGCCCAGATCGTCGTGAGCGCGGCGATCGGCCTCGTCGTGGTCACCGCCGGGCTGATGGCGTCAGCCAACGTCGATGTGCCTGCTGGCGCAGCAGTCGCGCTCGCCGCCGGCCTGCCCGGCCTCGCCGCGCTGGCGATCCGCCACTAGCGCAGGCTCTGCCGCGCTCGCCACGACCGACGGCGCCGGGCGCCGCACCGCCCCGGTACTGTCGTCGCCGTGGTCTCCTCCCTCGAACTCGGGCCGCTGACGATCCAGACCTTCGGGCTCTGCGTCGCCCTGGCGTTTCTCGCGGCTGGCGCGCTGCTCTACCGTCGCTTTGCCGAGCTGGACTGGGACCCGGAGCTCGCCTACGAGGCGACCGGCGCGGGGCTCGTCGGCGGCATCGTCGGCGCGCGTCTGTGGTGGGCGCTGGGCGACCCCGGTGAGATCTTCAGCGACCCGGTCGGCCACCTGATCGGCGGCTCCGGCCTGACGTGGTACGGCGGCGCGATCGGCGGCACGCTCGCCGTCTGGGCCTGGTCGCGCTGGCGCGGCGCCGACCTCTGGACCCTCGCCGGCGCGGCCGTCGCACCCCTTGCCCTGGGCTACGCGCTGGGCCGCATCGGCTGCCAGATCAGCGGCGATGGCGACTACGGCATCCCCACTGATCTGCCGTGGGGCATGGCGTTCCCCGACGGCGTGGTGCCGACGAACGAGATCGTTCACCCGACCCCGATCTACGAGACGCTCTGGATCGGGCTTGTCGCGCTCGTGCTCTGGCAGCTGCGCGACCAGCTCTCGCCGCAGCGGCTGGTCGCGCTCTACCTCGTCCTCACCGGCATCGAGCGGTTCGTCGTCGAGTTCTGGCGCCGCAACCCGAGCGTCGAGGGCGCGCTGACCGTGGCGCAGATCACGGCGCTGATGGTGATCGCGGCTGGCGCCGGGCTGTTCGCCTACGCCCGCGCGCGGCCGCCTGCGACGCCGGCGTAAGCGAACGAGCAGTCCGGTCACGCCAGCAGCGCAGGCTGCGCAGGGTCAGCCGGCCAGTTCGGTGGTCGGCTCTTCAACGGGCGCTTGCCAGTTCGCGGCCAGCCACGCGGGGTCGGGCGTCGTGAGCTGGATCACGTCGATGAGGACGCCGGCCGGGTCGGTGACGAAGAAGTGGCGCTGGCCGTAGACCTCGTCGACGACCGGCGTGAGGTGCCCGACGCCCTCGGCAGCCAGCCGCCGTGCCTCAGCCGCAGCGTCCTGCACGAGGTAGCCGAGGATCAGCCCCTGCGCCGCCTGGCGATGCGTCGCAGGGACGGTCTCGTGGTCGCGCTGCAGCACGCACAGCTCGTAGGCCTGGTCGTCGTGGGCGAGGGCGACGAAGAAGCCGGCGTCGCCCGTCACGCGCCAGCCGAAGTGCCGCACGTGGAACTCGCGCACAGCGGCGACATCGTCGGTCAGCAGCGTGGTCGAAAAGCGGTCGATCTGCATGGGAGCCTCCCCGTCTGAAACAGCCTATTCACTACGTCCGTAGTGATTAACTACTACGAGCGTAGTGGTCGCGCGCTAGGCTGTCAACCATGCCTGTGAACCCCACCCGCCGTGCCGCTTTGGCCGACGCCGCCATCGATGTACTCGCGGCCGAAGGTGCGCGAGGCCTCACGCATCGGGCCGTCGATCGGGCGGCGGGAGCGCCGTCCGGCACGACGTCGAACTACTTCCGCACGCGCGCGGCGCTGCTCGACGCGCTCGCCAAACGGATCTACGAACGGCTGAGCCCGGCACCGGAGGTCTTGGCTCAACCGGCGTCCGAGCCTCCCTCGCGCGCGCGGCTGCACGCGCTCATCGCCGACATCGTGGATCGTGTGACCGCACAGCCGGCGCTCACGATCGCGCTGCTCGAGCTGCGGCTCGAGGCGACGCGAAGGCCAGAGGTCCGCGAGGCGCTCACGGCGTTCTTGCGCAGCCAGTTCGACGCCGACCTGGCGTTCAACCGCGCGGCAGGTCTCGACGGCGACGAGGACGAGATCGTGCTGCTGCACCTCGCGGTCGACGGCCTGGTGCTCGACCAGCTCACGACGCCGGGCGCACTGCCGATCGGCGATCGGGAGGCGCGAGTGGCTCAGCTCGTGGACCGGTTGGTCCCGGCCACGCCCCCTAGCGCAGGCTTAGAGGTAGCCCATCGGGTCTTGCGGGTTGCCGTTCACGCGCACTTCGAAGTGCAGGTGCGGACCCGTGGAGCGGCCGGTGTTGCCGCAGAGCCCGATGACCTGGCCCTTCGTGACGGTCTGGCCGACCTTGACGGCGATCGAGGACTGGTGGCCGTAGCACGTCGACAGCGAGTTGCTGTGCTGGATGCAGGTGTAGTTGCCGTAGCCGCTAACGGCGCCGGCGATGGCAACGCGGCCTCCGTCGGCAGCGCGGATCGGGGTGCCGATCGGCGCGGCGATGTCGATGCCGGCGTGCAGGCGACCCCAGCGGGAACCGAACGGCGAGGTGAAGGTGCCGTTCATCGGGTAGATGAAGCGGCCGGTGCCCTTGCGGATCGCGCCGGCAGGGAGTGCGCCTCGCAGGGCGCCGCTGATCTTGGCCTGCTGGGCCTGCATCGCCGAGAGGTCTTCCTCGAGCTCGTGGCGCTCTTCCTTGACCGTCGAGAGCAGCGCGCGCTTCTCGTTGCGGGCTTCGCGGACCGTCGCTTCGGTCGACGCGACGTTGCTGCGCACGCGGGCGACCTCGTTGCGCCGTGCGGCGACCACGGCCGTGACCTTTTGCTGGCGGCGTTCGAGGGCGTCGAGGCGCTTCTCGGTGCGGTCGGCGTCGACCTTGGCCTCGGATACCACCTTGATGACGAGCTGGTCCTTCTGGGCCAGTCGCCCGAGGTATTCGCCGCGTTCGAGGAGCTGCGTGAAGCCGTCGGCTTCGACGATCACGGAGGCCAGGTCGGTGCGGCCTTCCTTGTACTGCTCGACGAGCCGCGCTTCGAGCGTGGCGCGCACTTCGCGGAAGCGCTTCTGGAGCCGCACCAGGCGAGCGCGCTCGGCGCGCAGCTCAGCCTGGGTTGCGCCGAGGACGGCGCGCTTCTTGCCGAGGTCGGCTTCGAGCGTGTTCTGGCGGGCCGAGAGCGACTCGACGCGGCTCTCGAGCGTCGCGACGCGGCTGGAGTACTTGGCGATGTCGCGGGTGAGGACCTTTTCCTTGCCCTTGCGGTACTCGATCTTGCCCGACGTCTTGTCGATCTTCTTCTCGAGTTCGGCAGCGCTGGGCGCGCCCGTGCTGAGCAGCGGTACGGCGGCCCAGAGACCGAGGCAGGAGCCGGCGACGCCGACGGTGAGGGTGGTGCGACGCATCGCTGGAGACAAGTTACGCAGGAGCAGGCAGTTCATGCGCAGGATGCCCTGCGCGAACCGAACTTCGACGCGCCGGATTCAGGTCCTGCGCGTCGTGCATCACAGAGAGGCGCGCAGGGTCAGTCTGATGCCACTATCGCGCCGGATATACGTCGCGCGCGCGACCGAGCAAGTACGAACGTACGGCTCGGTTGCGTGCGTGGCGTAGATCCAAGCGAGAGGGGTATCAGTAGCCGTCGGGGTGGCGGGCTTTGAAGCCCTTGACGCTGCGGAGCGTCGGGCGCCAGCGCGGGCCCTTGTTGCCGCTCGGGTCGCCAGTGGCGGAGGTGTCGAGGCGCAGGCCGGCGATCACGACGAAGGCGTGGCCGGGGTTGGTGTAGACGGTCATCCACTCGCCTTCGCCAGCAACGCCCCACTTCATGAAGGAGGAGGAGTCGAGCGGCGACTTGAGGAGCTTGGCGCCCTTGAGGGCGAAGGAGACGGTGCCGGAGCAGTCGTAGCCGGTGTCTTTGAAGCGGGCGTGGCCGCCGCCGTAGCGGTAGGGCTTGCCGATCAGCTTGTTGGCGGCCCAGACGGCCTGCTGGACTTCAAGCGGTGCACCGAGCGGCGCCGCGGCGGTGCCGTCTTTGAGGAGCTTGGCAACGGTGCCATCAACCGTCGGCTGCGTGGTGGACACCGGCGCAACGGGGTCACCAAGGGTGACTCCTCCCGTGCGGGCGTTGGCGCTGGCCACGCCGGTCAGCCCGAGGGCGACGGCGAGCGTGACGGTACGCAGGACGGAAAAGGCAGTGCGGTGCATATGGGGGGCGCCTCCGGAGTTAGCTGACGGCCTCGCGCAGTGCGCGTCCTCTCGCTTCCAGCGTGAGGATTAGGCCCAATGGGGGTTTGGTTCCCCCGGTCGACCCCTCGCAGGGGTCAATTCGGCGTGACGGGCACGGTACCACAAGGGTTGGGCGGAATCGTGCGGATGCTGCCCATGGCGCTCAGACGCTGGTGGGCGTCAACTGGCCGCTGTGGGGCGTACCCGTTGTTCTTCGGGTCATCGGCCGCACCTGCGCGACCCTGAGCCTTGTGTGCGCGGGTTCACGCCAGGTCGCCTGGGGCGTCACGCGCTGGCGCCTCGATATCGTGCGCTTGATGCTTCGCGCCCTTCCGGTCCTGCTGCTCGCCGGCGCCCTGCTCCCGACGCTCGCGCTCTCGGCGTGCGGTGGCGACGATCCGGCCCCAGCTACCTCTTCGCCCTCTCCAACCACGCCCACCACCGAGGGGTCGTCGACGGCGGCTTCGACCTCGTTGCCGATCCCGCGTGCGCTGACAAAGAACACGACGCGCATCGACGCGGTCGATCCTGCCGCGGTGGCGGCGTCGACGGCGCTGACGATGTTCCCGTCGACAGCGCGCGACCTGCGCCCCGAGGCGGTCACGCTCGCCGGGGCCGACGACTGGCGCGCGATCTTGTTGGCGGCGCCGTTCGCTGCTAAGCCGCTCGGCTTCCCGCTGTTGCTGGCCGATGGGCGCAACTTGCCGCCGGTGTCGTCGGCGGCGCTGCGGCAGCTGCAGCCCGCTGGCGCCAAGGCGATGAACAGCGCGCAGGTGTTGCGGATCGGCACCGCTGCCCGGCCCGATGGCATGCGCTACCGCTACGTCACCGCGACCACGCCCGCGGGGCTCGCGAAGGCGGTCGACCGGCAGCTCACGAAGCAGCGGGGCCGTGCGTCGAGCCGGATCTTGATCGTCAACAGCGAGGACCCCGCGAGTGCGGCGCCGGCTGCAGCCTGGGCGGCGCGCTCGGGCGACCCGATCCTCTTCACGGGCGCGGGCACGCTTCCGGCCGACACGAAGGAGGCGATCGCCGAGCATGAGAACCCACGGATCTACGTGCTCGGGAGCTCCGACGTGGTGAGCAGCTTCGTGATCCGCTCCCTGAAGGACATTCCGGGCACGAGCGTCTACCGGATCCAGCCGCCGAACGACGACGGCGGTCCGGCCGACCTCGCGATCGAGTTCGCGCGGTACTCCGACCAGGATTTCGGGTGGAACTACCGCCTGCCGGGCCACACGTTCGTGTTCGCGCCCACGAAGGACCCGACCTCGGCGATGGCGGCCGCAGCCCTGTCGTCCGGCGGCACGTACCCGGCGCTGCTCTACGTCGACGAGCCCGATCACGTCTCCCCCGCGCTCAAGAGCTACCTGCTCGACGTGCAGCCCGGCTACGACGACCAGCACCCGGTCACGCAGACCTTCCAGAACCGCGGATGGCTGATCGGCCCGACGACGGCGATCGAGGTTGCGACGCAGGCCAGGATAGATTCGCTGTTGGAGATCATCCGCTCCGACAACCCGAACGCGATCGGCGACTCGGCCGACACGCTCAACGCCCCGGAGGCCACGCCGTGAGCGAAGCCGAATCGGGTGCCCGCCTGGGGCGCCCCGCCACGATCGACGACATCCTCGAGCTGTCGGGTCCGGCGACGCCGCACTTCGCGCTGCAGCTTCGGGCGCGCATCGCGCGTCTGATCGACGGGCTCGACGCATCGGACCCGGTTCGCCGCTTCGGCGAGCGTGAGCTTGAGCGGCTGCGTCAGCTCGCGGCGGCCGGCGAACAGCGCGGCACCGGGCACGTCGAGGGGCTGCCGCACCTTGATTCCCTGACACCGCCCGCTCCGGCCGACGCCTGATCGCGATGGGCTGGGGTACTGAAGCGTGGGAGCGGCTGAGGGCCCTCCCGCTCACCATCGACGCCGTCGACCTCACGTTTCCCCGATTGCCGCTGCCGCGCTTTGAGCGCGTGACGACGGTGATCGCGCTGCAGGGCCTTGGCGAGGAGGGCCTCGGCGAGGACGTGAACTACGACGCGTCCGAGCACGACGACGTGCGCCACCATGGCCCGGCCTTCGATCCGGTGGGCACCTGGACGCTTGGTTCCTTCTGCGCAAAGGTCGACGAAACCGATCTGTTTCCGACGGGCCCGCCGGAGCACGAGGCTTCGTTGGACTACCGCCGTTGGGCGTGGCAGTCGGCGGCGCTCGACCTGGCACTGCGTCAGGCCGACACCGACATCGCGACCGCGCTCGACCGAACGCCACGCGCGGTGACGTTCGTGTCGTCGGCAGGGGTTGGCTCGCCGCCGAGCGTCGCGAACTTGCAGCCGTACCTCGACGCCGTGCCGGACTTGCGATTCAAGCTCGATGCGGGCTCAGATTGGGACGACGCGTTTCTCGCGGAGCTCTCCGCGCTCGGCCGCGCCGACTGCATCGACTTCAAGGCGTTCTACACGGGCACGATCGTCGACACCGACATTCCGACCGAGCAGGCGCTGAAGATCGCGGCAGCAGCACCGGAGGCTACGCTCGAAGACGTCGCCCCCGGCGAGACGACCGAGCGGATGGCCGAACGCGACGCGCACCGCCTGAGCTGGGATGCCCCGATCCACCGCGTGGCCGACATCGACGCGCTCCCCGTCACGCCGAAGCGGATGAACGTCAAGCCGTCGCGCATCGGGTCGATCCAGGAGCTGCTGGCGGTCTACGACCGGCTGGAGGAGCTCGGCGCCGAGATGTACGGCGGCGGGCAGTTCGAGCTGTCGATCGGCCGCGGCCAGATCATCCTGCTCGCCTCGCTCGTGCACCCGAACGGCGCCAACGACACGGCGCCGGTGGCGTTCCACGGCTTTGAGCCTGGCGGCGAGCTGCCGTCTTCGCCGCTGTCGGCGCCCGAGTCGCTGCGCGGCTTTCGCTGGCCGTCCGACGAGCGCTAGCCCAGTTCCGCGGGTCGGCCCGCGAGCGGCCGTGCCCACGGCCTGCGGTCAGCGCAAGCCGGTGATGACGACCGGCGCGCCCGTCAGCTGCAGCGTCACGCGCGTGGCGTCGCTGAGCCGCTGCCGTTTGCCACTTGCGATGTCGGTAGCGAGTGCGCCGTCGGGTACCGCGCCCGCGGGCAGTTCGACCTCGACGGCGGTTGGCCGCGGCGGCGTGGCGAGCAGGGTTTGGCTGTCCCACTCGGAGACGGCTCTCCAGAGCGCGAGCGCCGCCGTGCCGTCCGCGCGCCGGAAGCTGAGCAGGCGCAGGTCAGCCCCGCCCCGGACGACCGTGGCGCGCAGCGGCGCTACGTCGCGGTCGGGCGCGCCGCCGTCGAGCAGCGCCCGCTGCAGCCGCACGAGCGCCGTCCACGCGGGCTTCGGTTTGAGATCGACGTCGAGGAGGCCGAAGTGCGCGGCGGTATCGACGCCGAAGGGGTCGGCCCAGCGGTCGGCCATCTCGTAGAGGTAGACCCGCGGCATGCCGCGCCGCATCACCTCGAGCACGATGCGCGGCACGTACGAGGCGCCGATCTCGGCCGGCAGCGGCGTGTGGTACTTCGTCTGCCCGACGTCGGTCTGGAAGCCGGCCTCGGTGACCGCGATCGGGCGGCCGCCGGGGACCTGCCCGGTCAGCGCCTGCGTCCACTGGTCGAGCGGCGCGCTTGGCTCCCCCGCGCTCGAGTAGGCGTGGGCGTTGGCGGCGTCGGCGAGTCCCGCGTAGCTGCCAAGCGGCCCGGTGTTCGCCATGCGTCCGACGCTTGGCGCGATCACCGCGATCGGGCGCCCGCGCTCGACCTTGACCGATTGCACGACCGACCCCTGGTGGCCCTTGGCGCGCACCGCCCAGTCCGGCTGCCCCGACAGATCCGGTTCGTTCGTGCCCTCGACGCTGTCGACGAAGGGCAGCAGGTTGCGATGCAGCCGCCGGTCAAGGGTGCGAAACGGCGTGGTGTTGTAGCGGCCGAGCGCGTCGCCCATCAACACGTCGAGCCGCACGCCGATCTCGCCGAGCTGCTGCATGCGCGCGAGGCCGTGCTGACCGGTCGCCTGCATGCCGACGCGGGCGTGACGCAGCCGCAGCTCCGTCACCCTCGCCAGGAGCGGCGCGAAGTCGCGGTAGCCGCCCTCGGTGCGCCAGACGTCGATG
>JAEZDB010000507.1 GCA_023429855.1 Actinomycetes bacterium | reverse complement strand
GCGTGGCGCTCGCGCGGTCGACGGCGATGCCGAGGTCGATGACGCGGCGGCGCCCGGCTTCGGCGCCCGGCGGCGTGGCGGCAGCAACCGGTCCGGCCGCGGGGCTGCCAACTGGTCCTTGGCGCGTCACCCGCCGCAGCTTACGCTCTGCGCTATGTCGCGTATCGCTCCGCTGCCCCGCTCCAAGTTCGGTCTCTCGGCCCGGCTGGGCGACCTCGTCGTGCGGCGGATGGCCGGTGCCTCGATCGACGGCGTGGCCGTCGCGGCTCACGTGCCCGCGCTGCTGCGCGCGAGCGGCGGCATGGAGCGGTTCTTCCTGTCTCGCACGCGGGCGACGCCGCACCGTCTGCTGGAGCTCGTGGCGGTGCGCACCGCGATGGAGGTCGGGTGCTCGTTCTGCCTCGATTTCGGGTCCTACCTCGCGCAGGCCAAACACGGCGTCACGGAGGCCGAGATCCGTGGCCTCAGCAATCACGCTGAGAGCGGGCGCTTCTCCGAAGCGGAGGTGGCGGCGTTCGACCTGGCGGTCGCGATGAGCGCCACCCCGCCGTCGGTAGACGATGCGCTCTGGACGCGTGCGGCAGGGCACTTCGACGAGCGCCAGCTGCTGGAGATCACGGCGATGATCGGCTGGGAGAACTCGCGCGCCCGTATTGCCCACGCGCTTGGCCTGGAGTCGCACGGCTTCACCGACGGCGGCACCTGCGCCGTTGCAGCGCCCCACGCTGCGCCCGCAATCGCCTGAGCGCGGGCGCCGGCCGCCGCCTTCGCTGGCGTGCCCGATAGCCTCGCGCGCATGCTCATCGGTTGTCACGTCTCCCCCGCCGGCGGTCCGCACAAGGCGATCGAGCGGGGCGTCGAGCGCGGCTGCACGGCGATCCAGATCTTCAACCAGAGCCCGCGCGCCTGGAAGCCCAACTCCTACGACGACGACGCCCTGGCGAAGTTCCACAAGGCGCAAGCCGACAGCGACATCGAGGCGGTCCTGATCCACGCGATCTACCTGCTGAACCCGGGTTCGGAAGACGCAGAGATCCGCGAGAAGTCGCTCGCGTCGCTCTCGACCTCGCTGCGCGTCGGCGACGCGCTCGGCTCGGCCGGCGTGGTGCTGCATCCCGGTTCGGCGCTGAAGGGCCCGGTGCCGCCGGCGATCAAGCGCGCCGGCGAGGTCATCGCCGAGTGCCTGGCGGAGTCCGAGTCCTGCCCGCTGCACCTTGAGATCACGGCCGGCGCCGGCGGCACGCTCGGCCGCACCTTCGCGGAGCTCGCCGAGCTGATCGACGCCGCGGGCGGCTCGCCGCGGCTCGGCGTCTGCCTGGACTCCTGCCACCTGCTCGCGTCGGGCTACGACGTACGCACCCCCGAGTCGCTCGCGAAGGTCATCGACGAGCTCGATCGCGAGCTCGGGCTCGACCGCCTCGGCTCGCTGCACCTCAACGACTCGCAGTACCCGCTGGGATCCAACCGCGACCGCCACGCCAACCTCGGCGAGGGCGAGATCGGCGAGGTCGGCATGCAGGGGTTCCTGCAGGAGCCGCGCTTCCAAGGGCTGCCGTGCGTCCTGGAGACGCCAGGCCCCGACGGCAAGGGCACCGCGCCCGAAGAGATCGCCTACGCGCGCAAGCTGCACGCGGCGTAGGCGCCGCGTGACCCACCGCTAGCGTGGAGCGGGTGTCTGCTCCCAGCACGAACCTGGCGAAGGAGGCCGCGCCGTCGACGGTGACGGGCGTCCTGCGCAAGCCGGAGGTTCTGCCGACGATCACCGCGTCGATTCTGGCGCGGCTGTCGTTCGGCGCGATGAGCCTGCTCACCGTGCTGCGCGTGACCGACGCGGGGTACTCGTACGGCCAGGCGGGCCTCGCCTCGGCCGCGTTCGCGGTGATGCTCGGCGTCGGGACGCCGACGCTCTCGCGGATCATCGACCGTGACGGCCAGACGCGCGTGCTGCTGGCGACTGCGCTGACCGGTGCGCTCGCGACCGCGGCCCTGGCGTTCATGCCGCTCGACAGCCCGCTGTGGCTGTTCGTGCTCGTCGCGGGCGTCAACGGCGCGCTCCAGCCGCCGCTCGGCGGGCCGATGCGCGCACTCTGGGACACGCTGCTGGAGACCGACGAGGACCGACACGTGGGCTACGCGCTCGAGGCCGCAGCCGTCGAGGTGGTCTTCACTGGCGGCCCGCTGCTCCTGGTCGGCGTGATCGCCGCGCTGTTCGGGACCGAGGTCGGACTGCTCGTGTGCGCCGCACTCACCGGCGGCGGGACGGTGGCGTTCGCGCTGTCGGGCCCCTCGCGCCGCTGGCGCCCCAGCGCCGACCGCGTGCCAGACGCGTTCGGTCCGCTGCGCTGCCCGGGCGTGTGGACGATGCTGCTGATCTCGCTCGGCGCGGGTGCGTACTTCGGCATGATCGAGCTGTCGGTCACCGCGTTCGGCCGCGAGCACGGCGACCTGTCGCTCATCGGCGTGCTGCTTGCCGTGTGGTCGATCGGCAGCTTCGTCGGCGGCATGGTGATCGCCCGCGTCAAACCCGCAGCGAATCCGCCGCGCCGGATCGTGCTCCTCATGCTGACGATGGGCCTCACGTCTGCGCTGCTCGGGCTCGTCAATTCGACGGTGGCCTTGGCGCTGGTCCTCGCCCTTACCGGCGCGTGGATCGCCCCGGTCTTCGCGACCGCCAACGGGCTGATGGGCGCCGTCGCACCCAACGGCACGCTCACCGAAGCGTTCGCGTGGGCGACGAGCGCGATCATGATCGGCTTCACCGTCGGGTCGCCGTCGGCGGGCTACCTCGTCGACCACACCTCGCTGCATGCCGCCTTTGCGGCAGCCAGCGTGCCGTGCCTCGTCGCGGCTGCGGGTGTGTGGGCGTTCCGCCGCACGCTCGTCACGGCACCGAAGTAGGCCATCACCAGTTCGCGCGGGCGCGGCCCTCGGTGGCGTCGCCAAGCGCCCCGTGCAGCTCGAGGAACGCTGCCGTCACACGGCGGAACGCGTCGACGTCGGCGTCGCCAACGCGCGCGCGAAGTTCGCGCTCCATGCTGTGGCTGGCTGACAGAGCAGCCTCGCGCACCGTCTGCCCTTTGGCCGACAGGCGCAGCACTTTGGCGCGCCGGTCGGTCGGGTGCGGCTCGCGCGTGAGGAACCCGCGGGCCTCCATCTCGTCGACCACTTTGATCGCCGCCTGCTTGGTCACGTCGAGCAGCTGCGCCAGTTCGGTCAGCGTCCGATCGCCGGTCGCCAGGCAGCGGATCACGTAGCCGTAGTTGCCGCGCATGTCGTCGACGCCCGCCGCCTCGACCGCCGCGCCAAGCCGGTCCCCCACGACCCGCGCCGATCCGACGACCAAGATCGCGAAGTCGGCGTCGTCTGTGGTCTCACCTTGCATTTAGTTCCCTCTACCTTACTATTCCCAATAGGGAACTACTTAGGAGCCTACCAATGCCTGTCATCACCGCAACCGATGCTCCGGTCTTCAACACCGGCGGCGCGACCATCACTGGACTCGCCTCGCCGAGCCGGGGTGCCGCCGACACCGCTGCCTGGCGTGTCGCGCTGCACGCCGACCATCCGTCGCCCACGCATTCGCTCGACCGCGAGGAGGTCTTCGTGGTGCTCAGCGGCGCCGTCACCGCCCGGTTCGCAGACCACACCGAGACGGCCGAGGCCGGCGGCGCGCTGATCGTCCCGGCGGGCGAGCAGTTCTCGCTGATCGCCGCTGGAGCCGACGCCGAAGCCGTCTGCATCCTCCCTGTCGGCGCCAAGGCCTCCGTCGACGGCCAGAGCTTCACCCCGCCCTGGGCCGAGTAGCCGCGGACCTATCGAACGCCAACGCCCACATTGAAACAGCAGAAGACACCGCCGGAGGCACCCGGCGACCGCCGACACCACCGTCTGGCCCGTCGAGTAGCCCGAGACTGCGGCTGAACCGCCGAGTCACGCCCCAGCCGGCTCAGACCTGCGCGACCCGCAGCCCCGGCACAGCTTCCTCAAGCGCGACAGCCAACCCAGGAGAGCGCCGGACTCGATACGCCTCGCCGAGCTGCAAGCGCTTGACGACGCCTTCGGCGCCGTGGCCGTTGCCGTCGCCCATGAGCTCGACGACGACGCCAGAGTCGCCGGCGTGGTCTTGGAGCAGGTCGCGGAGTTCGTCGAGGCTGCGCTCGGAGATTTTGCCGAGCTGGAGCTGCAGCGTGATGTGGGTGGCCCGCCGGACCTCCTGGATCACGTCGTTTTCGCGGGCCTCGTCGAGTTCTTCGTCCGACGGCGCGAACGCCTGCACGTCTTGCGCGACCACAGCGGTTTTGCCGCCGTCCTTGTGCTCGAGCTTGCCGCGCACGATCACGAGCTGGTCGGGCTGCAGCAGCGCCTCGAAGCTCTCGAGGGTGCGGGAGAAGACCACCAGCTCGATATCGCCTTCGAGGTCGTCGATGGTGGCGAACATCATCGAGCTGCCCGAGCGCGTGCGGATCTTGCGCGCCTGGCTGATGATGCCGCCGATCGTGACCCAGGAGCCGTCCTTCTGGTTCGGCAGCTCGGCGATCGAGCAGTCGACGGCCTGGCGCAGCGCCGGCTTGACGCGCTTGAGCGGGTGCTCGCTGACGAAGAGGCCGAGGGCTTCCTTCTCGGTCTCGAGCAGCTCGCCGTGGTCGAACTCGTCCATCGGGATGGGCGGACGCGTCTGCTTGACGGGCGTTCCGCCCTCGTCGCCGAAGTCGAAGATCGACCCTTGGCCGAGGAGCGCGTCTTGCTGGACCTTGGAGCCAGCGCCCTGCGCCTGCTCGAGGACCATCAGCATGCCCTTGCGCGTGTGGCCGGTCGTACCGAACGCTCCCGACTTGATGAGCGCCTCGATCGAGCGGCGGTTGACCGCGCGGGAGTCGACGCGCTCGCAGAAGTCCCAGATGTCTTCGAAGCGGCCGTCTTCGCGGGCGTTCTTGATCGCCTCGACGGCGGCGTAGCCGACGCCCTTCACCGCGTCGAGGCCGAAGCGGATCTTGCCGTCGATCACGAGGAACGCGTGGTCGGACTCGTTGACGTCGGGCGGGAGGATCTCGATGCCCATCTGCTCGGTCTGCGCGGCGAAGAACGGGACCTTGTCCTTCGTGTCCATGACGGACGAGATCAGCGCGGCCATGTACTCGGCGGGGTAGTTCGCCTTGAGCCAGGCCGTCCGGTAGGAGACGAGCGCGTAACACGCGGCGTGCGACTTGTTGAAGGAGTAGTCGGCGGCCTTCTCGTTGGTCGCCCAGATCCACTCGATGACCTGCTCGTCGACGCCCGACTTGCGGCAGCCTTCGAAGAACGGCGGCTTCAGCGCGGCCATCGCCTCGCGGTTCTTCTTGCCGATCGCCTTGCGGAGGTCGTCGGCCTGGGCGCCCGAGAAGCCAGCCAGCTCCTTCGAGACGAGCATGGCCTGCTCCTGGTAGAGGATCACGCCCATCGTCGGGCCGATAATCGGCTCCAGACGCTCGTCGGGAATGTTGACCGAGTCCGGGTCGCGCTTGCCGCGGGCGTACGTCGGGATCGAGTCCATGGCGCCCGGGCGGTACAGCGACACAAGGGCGACGAGGTCGTCGAACTGCGTCGGCCCGACGACCTTGAGGGCCTTGCGCATGCCCTCGGACTCAAACTGGAACACGCCGATCGAGTCGCCGGCGCGCAGCATCTGGAAGGTCTTGTCGTCGTCGAGCGGGAGCGTCGACATGTTGGGGCGCTCGCGGCCGGACCGCTCGATGATGTCGAGGGCGTCCTCGATGACGTCGAGGTTGCGCACCCCCAGGAAGTCCATCTTGAGGAGCCCGAGCTCCTCCACCGGCTTCATCGAGAACTGGGTGACGGCGCGGTACTGCTTCTGCCCGTCGGGGCCGACGCCGTCGTCGGACAGCTGCAGCGGGACGATGTCGGTCAGGTCGCGGTCGGAGATGACGACCGCAGCGGCGTGGATCGACGAGTTGCGGACGATGCCCTCGAGGCCCTTGGCGACGTCGATGATCTCGCGCGCGGCGGGGTCGGAGTCGTACTCCTTGCGTAGCTCGGAGCCCTCGACGAGGCACGACTCGAAGCTCGGCGCGCGCCCCTGCTCGGGGTCCGGGATGAGCTTGGAGAGACGGTCGCCGATGGCGTACTCGTGGCCGAGCACGCGGGCCGCGTCGCGCGTGGCGGCGCGGGGGAACATCTTGCCGAAGGTGATGATCTGCGCGACGCGTTCGGACCCGTACTTGTCCTTGACGTACTGCATGACCTGCTCGCGCCCGCGGACCGAGAAGTCGATATCGATATCTGGCATCGACACGCGCTCGGGGTTGAGGAAACGCTCGAACAGCAGGTCGTACTTGAGCGGGTCGAGGTCGGTGATCTTGAGCGTGTACGCCACGAGCGAGCCGGCCGCTGAGCCACGGCCCGGGCCCACGGCGATCGAGTTGTCTTTCGCGTACTTGATGAAGTCCCAGACGATCAAGAAGTAGGCGTCGTAGCCCATCTTGTTGATGACGCCCAGCTCCATTTCGGCACGCTCGATCGCCTCGGCCGGGATCGGGTCGCCGTAGCGCTGGCGCAGGCCGTCGTAGACCAGCTCACGCAGGTAGGCGTGCTCGTCTTCGCCGTCGGGCAGGAAGCGCGGCAGCAGGATACCGCCGAGCGGGATCTCCAGCTCGCAGCGTTCGGCGATCTCGGCGGCGTTCGGGACGGCCTCGGGCCAGTCGGTGAACGCTGCGACCATCTCCTCCGTGCTCTTCAAATAGAACTCGTTGTTGTCGAACCGCATCTTCGGGTTCTGCAACGTGGATTTGGTCTGCACGCAGAGCAGCGCCGTGTGGTGGTCGTGGTCCTCACGGCGCAGGTAGTGCACGTCGGTCGTGGCGACGAGCTGGCGGTTCAGCTCGCGGGCGATCTTGACGGCGCCCTCGTTGACCTGGTCCTGCTCGACGAGGCCGTTCTTCTGCACCTCGATGTAGACGTCGTCTTCGCCGAAGATCTGGACGAGGTCGTCGATGTGCTTCTTGGCGATGTCGGCGCGGTCCTTGAGGAGCGCCTTCGCGAAGGTCGACGAGAGGCAGCCCGACAGCGCGATCACGCCGTCGGAGTACTTCTCCAGCAGCGACATGTCGACGGCCGGCTTGCCGCTCGAGAGCCCCTGCAGGAAGCCCGCCGAGGAGAGACGCACGAGGTTCTTGTAGCCCTCGTTGTTCTGCGCCATCAGCGTGAGGTGCGTGCGCTTCTGCTTCTTCTCGGCGTTGAGGTCGCCCACGAGGTAGATCTCGCAGCCGACGATCGGCTTGATGCCCTCTTTCTTCGCGGCCTTGTAGAGCTCGACCGCGCCGTTCATCACGCCGTGGTCGGTCAGCCCGATCGCAGGCTGGTCGAACGCGGCAGCGCGCTTGACCAGGTCGTTGATCTTGCACGCGCCGTCGAGCAGCGAGTACTCGGAATGCACGTGCAGGTGGGCAAATGGCGGGGCACTCATCGGCCTCCCAGGATCGCAGACCGACCGGCGGCTCCAGCCCACCCGGAGCCGCGTTCAGGGGGTTCTTGCCGCACCTTGCGAGGAACGGGCGCGCAGGCGGTCGACAAGTCCTGCCCGCGGGCCTCTCCTGGCACGCAAACGCTCTGTGCGGCCTTGACCCTCACGCTGCGTCAGGGCCTACGGTCGTAGCCATGGACGACCTGCCTGCCACCTCCGCTGCCCCGCTCAGCGTCGGCGAACTCGCGACCCTCGCAGGCATCACGGTCCGCACACTGCACCATTACGACGCGATCGGCCTGCTCACCCCGAGCGAGCGCACCGCCGGCGGCTACCGCGCCTACACCGCGGCCGATATCGAGCGGCTGCAGCGCATCCTCTTCTACCGCGAGCTCGAGCTGCCGCTCGACCGCATCCGCCAGCTCATCGACGATCCGGAGGCCGACGAGCGCGACCACCTCCGCCGCCAGCACGCCCTGCTGAGCGAGCGGATCGAACGGCTGCAGCGCATCCGCGACGCAGTCCAGACCACATTGGAGGCTCACGACATGAGCATCGACCTGACCCCCGAGGAACGCCTCGAGGTCTTCGGCGACCAGGACCCCGCGCAGTACGACGACGAAGTCCGCGAGCGCTGGGGCGATACCGACGCCTTTCGCCAGTCCCAGCGGCGCGCGAAGCAGTATTCGAAGGACGACTGGGTGGCCATCAAGGCTGAGCAGGAGGCGATCGGCGCAGCATTCGCGGCGGCGTTGCAGGCCGGCGAGCCGGCAGACAGCGAGGCGGCGATGGCCGTAGCCGAACGCGCACGGCGACAGATCGACGAGCGGTTTTACGACTGCTCACACGCGATGCACTGCAAGCTCGCCGAGCTCTACGTGACCGACGCGCGCTTCACGAAAACGTTCGAGGACCAAGCGCCAGGGCTCGCGCAGTTCGTGTACGACGCGATCCAGGCCAACGGCGACCGCGCCGAGCGTTAGAGCGGCTGCGCCTCGAGGCGCTGCGCGCGGTCGATCCAGCCGACGAGCAGGTCGGCGTCGCGGCGCGGACCATGGATCAGCGGGGGGCTCTGCTCGTCGGTCAACTCGAGGCGGCCGAACAGCGGGACGAGCTGTGCGGTGGTCGCGGTGACCGTCGTCCGCGCGGGCGTGCCCGGCTTGACGGCCACGACGGAGAGCGGCTTGTTGTGGCCGCCCGACACCTTCAGCGACCCGCCGTCGGTCAGCGCGATCACGAGGTCGAGCGTCACGCCGGTGGTCCAGATGTCGTCGATCGAGCTGACCATCGCCCGCAGCGCCGTGGCAGGGTCGACGCTCGCGAGCTTGCGGGCGTCGATCCGGCGGCGTCGTAGGCCGGCGCGGCGTTTGCGCGCGGGCCGCGGAGCGATCTCGACCGGCTCGGGGCGTCGCTCGGCGACTGGCGGCTCGGCCAGCTCAGCGTCGGCCGCGGAGCCGGCCTCGGGCTTGGGCTCGGCGCTCGACGCGTCGTCGGGCGCGACCTCTGGGGCCGGGTCCGGCTCGATCGCCGGCACAGGCAGTGCCACGGCGGCTGCCTGCGCCTCTGGCTCTTCGTCGCCGTCGAGCTGCAGGTCGCTCTCGACGTCGATGACGGTCGGTTCGAGCGGGGCCGTGCCGGGGAACGCCTTCAGGACGGCCGGTTTGCCGAACTCCTTGGGCTCGTCGGCCTCGTCGGGCTGCACCGCGTGGTGTTCGTCGGCGATGCTCGACTCGACCGCGTCGCGGGCAGCTTGCATGCGGGCCTCGGCGGGGTCCGCGGGCGTCTCGTCGGCCAGCGCGCCAACGGGCACGTCGGTTGCGACCAGCGGGGCGTCTTCGTCGGCGCCGACCAGCGGAGTGTCGTCTTCGGCGCCCTCGAGCGGGTCGCCGGACGGCGCGCCGATGCCGCTGACCGGGCCGGCCTCGCGGAACAGCTCCTCAGTGCGTCGACGCAGCCGCTCGGCCGCCTCACGCAGCTGACCGAAGTCGTTGGGCGGCGGAGCCGGAATATCGTCGAGCTGCTCCCCCGCTTCAAGCTGGCGAATCCGGGCGTGCGCGACCGACAGCGCCGCCTCGAGCTCGGCGATGCGGGCGTTCTGCTCGGCGCGGTCGGAACGGACGAGCGTGAAGAGCTGGTCGAGGGCGGCGCTCAGCTCGCTCACGGCGTCTTGGACGAGCGGCTCTCCGTCTGCGGCCTCGTCGCCAGCGTCTTCGCCGACGCGCGACAGCGCCGCGAGGATGTCGTTGAGGGTGTGCACCGGATCGCCGGGCGCGGCGTCGGGATTGTCCGGGGGGAGGTCAGACACGGCGCCAACCGTACCGCCTCTCAGGCCGGCAGCGTCAATCGTCGGACAGCTCGCTTGCAGCGAAGGTCGCGCCGCCCGCAACGAGGCCCGCGACGACGACGGCCGCGACGATGATCGCCGGGCTGTCGACGACCTGCTTGGCTTTGTGGCGTGCCGTGAACTTGCCGGCTTTCCAGACCACGTAGCCGAGGGCGGTGTAGAACGGGCGCTTGCTCATGCGCACGACCCTAGCGCCGCAACGACCGAAGGCCGGGATCGCAGGCTGCGGTCCCGGCCCTCGGCGCGTCGGATGCGGCGGGCGTCAGCCCAGCGGGTTCTCGGTGTGCAGGCGGTGCGCGAGGCGCGACTGCAGCGTGAAGAGCTCGATGAAGCCCGGCGAGGCCTGCTGCGAGAAGAGGCCGCCGGACTCGTTGAACGAGGCAAGCGACGCGTCGTAGACGGCGTGCGGCGACTTGCGGGTGACCACGCGGGCGACGCCCTTGTAGAGCTTGACGCCGATGGTGCCGGTGACGTACTCGTTGACGGAGTCCTGGTAGGCGTCGATGTTCTTGCGCAGCGGCTCCCACCAGAGGCCCGCATACACGAGGTAGGCCCATTGGCGGTCGAGGCCGGCCTTGAACTGGTTCTGATGGATCGTGCCCGTAAGGCGCTCAAGCTCGGCGTGGGCCGGGATCAGGATCGCGGCGGCCGGGACCTCGTAGATGTCGCGGACCTTGAGGCCGACAATGCGGTCCTCGATGTGGTCGACGATGCCGACGCCGTGCTTGATGCCGTACTCGGCGACCGTCTCGATCAGCTCGACGATGCCGAGCTTCTCGCCGTTGAGGCCGACCGGGACGCCCTTCTCGAACTCGATCTCGATGTACTCGGACTCGTCGGGCGCGTCTTCGGGGCGCGTGACGAGCTGGAAGACGTCGTCCTGCGGCGCGACGGTGAGGTCCTCGATCCAGCGACCCTCGGAGCTGCGGCCCCAAAGGTTGTCGTCGATCGAGTACGGCGGCGGACCCTCGGAGCCGCCCTTGATCGGGATGCCGTTGGCGCGGGCGTACTCGATCTCTTCCTCGCGGCCCATCTTCCAGTCGCGGACCGGGGCGATGACCTTGAGCTCCGGCGCCAGCGCGGCGACGGTGCCGTCGATGCGGACCTGGTCGTTGCCCTTGCCGGTGCAGCCGTGGGCGATCGTGTCGCAGCCGGTCTTGCGGGCGATCTCGACGGCCAGCTTGGCGATCAGCGGGCGGCCGAGCGACGTGAACAGCGGGTAGTTGAGGCCGTAGATCGCGTTCGCCTTGATCGCGGGGATCAGGTACTCGTTGGCGAACTCCTCACGCGCGTCGATCGTGAAGGTCTCGACGGCGCCGAGCATCTTGGCCTTGTCTTCGACGACCTTGTAGTCCTCGCCCGGCTGGCCGAGGTTCACCGTGACCGTGACGACTTCGGCGTCGTACTGGTCCTGGATCCACTTGAGCATCACCGACGTGTCGAGGCCGCCCGAGTAGAGCAGGCAGACGCGGTTGACCTGGTCGGGCGTGGCCTCGTAGGACGCGGTCGGCGGAGTCGCTTGGATCGGGCTGTCGGACATGCAGTGGTCCTCGGGAGCGGTGCGGAAAGAAACAGCGCGAGTGGCCGGCCGCGAGGAGCGGCGCCGCGCTAGGAACCTCAGGGTATTGACCGCGGGCACGCGGCGGCTTCCCGGTTCGGGCCTAGGCAGCCGCCCACGGGTCGACGAGTGCGACGCCCGTGCCTGCGAAGTCGCGGGTGTTGCGGGTCGCCAGAGCCGTGCCGCGCGCGAGACTCGTGGCCGCGATCTGGGCATCGGCCGCAGAGATCGGCCGACCCGCCTGCTCGCGACTCGCGACCAGCTCGCCGTAGAACGCGGCTGCGTCCGCATCGAATGCGAAGACCCGCCCGCCGAGGACGTCGGAGAGCAACACGTCCAGCCTTGCCGAAAGCGCGCGCTGCCGCGCTCCGTGGGGAAGCCGGGCGACGCCGTACCGCAGCTCCGCGACGGCGACCGCAGGGATGGCGAGGTCGGCCGCGCGCTGTGCGTCGAACCACGCGACCACGACCTCCGCGGGCGTCGGCCGCATCAGCTCCGAGATGACGTTGGTGTCGAGCGCGATCACTCGGAGAAGGACGCTGCGCGCGGCGGCTCATCGCGGCGGGAAACCGGCAGCTCTTCGTCGAGCAGCCCGGCGAACAGCGCACGAATCCGCTGCCCGGTCGGCTGCTCCGACGGCTCGGTGCCCATCAGCGTCTCGCGCAGGATCTCGCGAGCTTCTGCCTCCATCGAACGACCGTGTTCGGCCGCACGCGTCCGGAGGCGCTGCTTCACGTCGTCGTCCAAGTTGCGCACCGTCAGCGTCGCCATGCGCTCGATGCTAGCAATGCAGTCATTTTGACTGCAACCGGTGGTGGACGAGCGCCGCTGCCCGCGCGCGTTCGAAGCGGCTGGCCTCGCTGGCGAAACGGCCGCCGCCGCGCCGCGGCTACGTCAGCAGCGCGCCGAGGCGGACGACCGCGTCATCGATCTCGGCCTCGGTGACCACCAGCGGAGGGAGCAGGCGGATCGTCTGCGGGCCGGTCGCGTTGACCAAGAGACGCTGCTCGGCGATCGCGCGCAGGACGAGGTCGGGAGCGCCGCCGCCGTCGAGGTCGAAGCCGACCATCAGGCCTGCGCCGCGGACCTCGGTCACGCCGGGCAGGCGCGCGACGCCGTCGCGCCGGCGCGCGCCGAGCGCCGCGGTCCAGTAGGCGAAGCGCACCTCGTTGACGATCGCGTTCGCCATCCGGCGGCGCCGCTCGTCCGCGGCGAGCGCGTCG
>JAEZDB010000345.1 GCA_023429855.1 Actinomycetes bacterium | reverse complement strand
CGCGTCGATCACCACCATGAACTGCGCGAGCGCCAGCAAGGCGAGCGCGCGGCTCTTCTGTTGTGAGGTGAGGAGTTGATCAGGCATAGAAATCAGGCAAAGCTGGAAAAGGAGGTCCGGTTCCGGTTAACTGGTGAGAACGATACGGAGATCCCGTTCCGCTTGTCAACCGAGATGTACGCGATGGCCACGAACCCCGATCAGAACCCCGCAACCGCCGCCGTTCCGGCGCGACCGGCCGAGGTGGCGCCCGACGTCTCGCCGGTGCCTCAGAATGGGTGCATGGGTGAAGACGCCATCGCCGAACCGCGGATGCGTGCCGACGCGCGTCGCAACCGCGAGCGGATCATCCAGGCGGCGAAGCAGGTCTTCTCGACCTCAGGCAGCGACGCCCAGATGGACGAGGTCGCGGCGGCGGCCGGCGTGGGCGTCGGCACCGTCTACCGGCACTTCCCCAACAAGGACGCGCTGATCGGGGAGCTCGTCCGTCAGAAGTTCGAGACGATCGCCGACGGCCTGCGTGAAGCCATCGCGCGCGGCGGCGACCCAGGCGAGGCGCTGCTCTGGTCGCTCGAGCGCAACGCCGAGAAGCTGCAGGACGACCTGGCCACCCAGCACGTGATGTCGGGCGACCCGCGCCCTGCGGTCTGGCAGATGTGCGCGGCTAACGTGACCGAGGTCAACACGCTCGCCACCCAGCTGATCGAGGGCGGCGTTGCCAGCGGCACGCTCCGCGCCGACATGCAGGTGACCGACATCCGGCTCGTGATGGGCGGCATCACCTCGACGATGGCCGACCCGGCGACGCGCCCGATGTGGCGCCGCCACCTGGAGCTGATGCTCGACGCGCTCCGCGCGCCCGGCGCCCGCGCGGGCTAGTTCCCCGCGCGTCAGTCGCCGTCGCCCGAGGCGGCCTGCGCGGTTTGCTCCAGCTCTTGCTCGTTCTTCATCGAGCGCACGAGCAGGTGCATGAAGGTGAGCTTGTCGACGGCGGGCTGGGCGAGGTGGAAGGGGTAGAGGTCGTCCTTGCCCATGGCGCGGTTGATCTGGTTGAGCGCGTAGGTCAGCGGGAGCCAGTCGCTCCAGATCTCGTCGAAGCTGCGGTCGGAGGCGCCGAACTGGGGCGACGCTTCAAACTCGTCGTTCTCTCCGTCGGGGTTGACGGCGCTGGGCCCCTCGACGCTGACGCCGAAGTCGGCGGCCGTCTCCAGCACCGCCCGAATGTGGAGGTAGTGGGCGAACGTCTCGGCCCAGTCCTCCCAGGGGTGCATCGTGGCGTAGGCGCTCACGAAGTTGTCGGGCCAGTCGGCCGGCGGGCCCTGCTCGTAGTGGCGATCGAGCGCGTCCTGATAGGACTCGCGCTCGTCGCCGAACATCGCACGCGAGTGCTCCCACTTCTGCTCGGTGCCGAGCAGGATGTCTTGGTAGTAGTGCCCCAGCTCGTGGCGGAAGTGCCCGACAAGCGTGCGGTACGGCTCGCCGAGCTGCTCGCGCAGCGCCACACGCCGGGCGTCGTCGGACTCGGCCAGGTCGAGCGTGACGGTGCCGTCGGCGTGGCCTGTCATCACGGGTTCCACCGAGCTGTTCTTGAGCTTGAAGTCCAGGGTGGTCTCGTCGACGGGGAACCCGAGCGTGAGGAGCTGGCGGATCACGCGGCGCTTGGCCGTCTCGGCGGCGCGGTAGCGGACGAGGCCCTCAGGGTCGTCGTCGCCGGGGCGCACCGTGGTCATCCGGCAGGAGAGGCAGTACTCCTCGCCGTCCTGCTCGACGAGCCAGTTGCAGCTGGCGACCTCGAGGTTCGCGCAGCGCACGGCGTCGGCGCGCTCGCCGATCAGCGTGACGACCTCCAGCGTCGGCACGTCGAAGCCGAGCGGCGACTTGCAGTTCAGACACA
Organism: Actinomycetes bacterium; assembly: GCA_023429855.1. Taxonomy (GTDB): domain Bacteria; phylum Actinomycetota; class Thermoleophilia; order Solirubrobacterales; family Solirubrobacteraceae; genus JAGIBJ01. The sequence goes on along the minus strand of JAEZDB010000345.1, from coordinate 2,264 downwards.
GGCTGTTCTCGAAGAAGACGAGCTGGCCGCAGTTCTCGCATTGGGCTGCGCGCATGGGGAACCTCAGGCTCCTAGAGGACGGTCGACATCGACGACGTCGACGATCACCTCGAGGCTGGTGGTCCGGCCTCGGGTATAGATCACGCCGCTGACGGGCGCCACATCACTGTAGTCCCGGCCGTAGGCCGTCACGACGTAACGCTCGCCGGGGACCTGGTCATTGGTCGGGTCGACGTCGATCCAGCCGGCCCCGGGCACCAGCACGGCGAACCAGGCGTGCGACACGTCGGCGCCCGAGAGCTTCGGCAAGCCAGGCGGCGGATCGGTTTCGAGGTAGCCGCTGACGTAGCGGGCTGGCAGGCCAAGGGCGCGCAGGCAGCCGATGCCAACGTGGGCGAAGTCCTGGCAGACGCCCTTGCGGCCCTCGAGCACCTCTTCGACGGGCGTGTCGACGTCGGTCTCCGCGGGGACGAACTCGAAGTCGCGGTGGATCCGCGACGAGAGGTCGAGCAGGGCCTCGGCAATCGGGCGTCCCGGCCAGAACGACGGCTCGGCGTAGGCGGCGAAGTCGGCGTTCGCCGCAACCCGCGGTGAGTCGAGAGCGAAGTGCACGGCATCGACGTCGTCGGGCCCGCCTCGCCCGACGGCCGCGGCGACCGACTCCCACGGCTGGTCGCCGGCGATCGGCAGCGGGCCGGGCGCGTCGACCTCGACGAGGCTCTGCGCCGTGATCGTGAGCATCCGGTGCGGCTCGTGGATCGACATGTAGTCGACGCGGTTGCCGAACAGGTCGACGTGCTGGCTGTGGTCGCCGGGGGCCGGGTCGATCGACACCCGCGACTCGAGGCACCGCTGCTGGCCGGGCAGGTCGCGCGGAAGGAGCCGCATTCGCCCGTAGGAGGCCGAGACGTCGGCCTCGTAGTAATAGGTCGTGCGGTGCGTGATCCGGTAGGTGCGGCTCATCGGGCGACGCCTCCGGCGATCCGCTGCTGCGGCAGCCGCAGCAGGAAGTGGTCGCGTTCGACGGCCGCCGCGGCGCCGCGCAGCTGCTCGCCGAGGCCCGTCAGGAACGCCTCGAGCTCTGGCGGGCGTGCATTGCCCTGGGGCGTGACGAGGTCGGCGGGGTTGCACGTCCGCACGGCGGTCTGCGCTTCGAGCACGAGCCGCTGGTCGGCTCGAAGCCGCGCGCCGTGGCGCGGCACCGCATTGAGGTCGGCGGCCAGGTGGGCGAGCTGGAAGGCGACCGAGCGCGGATTGTCTTCGTCGAGGATCAGCAGCTCCAGGACGGTCTCCAGGTGCCAGTCCAGTCGCGACCTGCGGCGGTAGGTGATGATGCTCTCTGCCGCCGTTACGACTGACTCCAGCACGAGGCTGCCGGTCACGCCGGAGGGCGACGTCGGCACGGTGGCGTGCAGCAGCGTGATGACCTGCTGGGCCCGCTCGATGCGGCGGCCGCCGTCGAGGAAGTTCCACGCCAGGTCGCGCACCATGCTCTCGGCGCCGAGGCCGCTGAGCGCGAGGAGGCCCTGCAGCACCTGCTGGAGCGCGCCCTGCAGCTCGGGCGCGCGCACGTCGGTGCGTCCGCGCAGACGCCGCAAGCGCCGGTCGAGGTCGCCGATCACGAGCCACGTGTCGCTGGAGAGCTGGTCGCGCACGCCGTGGGCGGCTTCGAGAAGCGAGCGGATCGAGTGCGCCAGCGTCCCGGCGCGGCCGTCGCTCATGAGCACGTCGAGCAGCTCGTCCCAGGGGTCGGCCTTGCCCGAGGGCTCGGTCTCCGTGAGGCTCCGCAGGGCGCTGCGCAGCATCGCGAGCGCGGCGAGGCCGGGGTCGTCGGCGCTGCCGTGGAACTCGTTGCGGCGGTCGTGCACCGTGCGCAGCAGACGCGCGATCGACTCGGCCCGCTCGGCGTAGCGTCCGAGCCACCACAGGTTCTCGGCGGCGCCCGCCGAGAGCGCGCCGAGCGCGTCGGTCTCCTCGTGCAGCGGCCCGCTGAGCAGCGCCATGCTGCCGGTCGCTTCAGGTTCGGAGGCGATGACCCAGGTGTCCTTGGCGATCGCGCCAGCCTGGTTGGAGACGGGCCCGGGGTCGACGCTTGGCGCCGCGCGCGTGAGGCCGCCGGGCATCACGGTGAAGCTGTCGCCGCGCGAGACGGCGAAGGTGCGCAGCACGCTGCGGCGGGGCTCGAGGCCGTCGGCGGTCAGCGTCGGCACGTCGGAGAGGTCGAGCGGCTCCTGCGCGACCCAGCGGGCCGGACGGTGCTCGAT
>JAEZDB010000440.1 GCA_023429855.1 Actinomycetes bacterium | reverse complement strand
GCTAGGGGACGGGTAGACCACCCCGGGTCTGGAGGTGGGTGCCGGCGCGAACGCGGCGACGGGAGGTCAGGCGGCGCGGCGGCGCCAGGCGCGGACCGCGTCGCGCGCGGCCCGCTCGGCAATGGCTTGCATCAGTCGACTTCCTTCCGCAGCACACGCCACAGGCCGACGCCGAGCGGCAGGGCCACCCACATCGCGGCGGTCGCGGCGACCTGAGCCCACGCCTGGCCGCTCATCGCGGCGTCGGGCTCGATGAGCCGCATCCACGTGGTGCCCGTGTCGAGCCACTGCTGCACGTCTTGGAGGGAGGAGAAGGCGTCGGTGATGCCGCCCCAGATCGTCGGCAGGACGAAGTACAGGACGATGGCGAGCGCCGAGTTCAGCAGCAGCGTGCCGAGCGCAAGACCCGACAGCATGTTGAGCTGCTGGAAGACGACGATCTCCACCAGCGAGGAGACGCTGAGGCCCCAGTCGGCGTTGGTGTCGCCGGCGATTGGCGCGAGCAGCGCGAACACCGCGGCGACGACCAGCGAGACGCCAACGGCGGCGAGCGCGAGCGCCATCGCGGCAAGGACTTTGGCGGCGACGACACGGCTGCGCGACGGCACGAGCGAGAACGTCGTGAGGACCGTCCGCTGCGACCACTCGCTCGTCGCTGCCAGGACGCCGAGGACCGGCAGGAGGATGGCAAGCGGCAGCTGCGCAAGCGCCGCAAGGTTGGTGAACGACCGGGTGTCGGGCTCGCCGACGCCGACGGCGATCGCCAGCACCGTCACGAGCACTGCGGCGACCCCGATCAGCAGCCACTTGCCGGCTCGCGTGTCGGTCATCTTCCGCAGTTCGACGGTCACCAGCGTGGTCAGCGGCACGCCGGCCGCCTGCGAATCGGAGCGCGTCGACGCGGTCTTGCGAGTGCGGATGGGGTTGGGGCTGGTCACGGCGCTCATGCCGCCACCTCCTCACGGATCGAGTGGGCGTGGTCGTGGCTGCTCGTCAGGTCGAGGAAGAGCTGCTCGAGGTCGGCGCCGGTGGCGCGCAATTCGGTCAGGACGACGCCCGCGTGGGCAGCCGCCCGGCCCACCTCGACCGGATCGGCGGCGACGCTGAACTCGCCGCCGCGGGCGGTGAACGTGAGGTCAGCGATCGACAAGGCCCGCTCGAGGCCCGCGGGGTCGATACTGCGCACGAGCGTCGAGGTGCCGCCGAGCAGCTCCTCCTTCGTGCCATCAAGCTGGACCTGCCCGCGGCTGACGATCACGAGTCGGTCGGCGATCGCCTCGACCTCGCTCAGCAGGTGCGACGAGAGGAGCACGACGCCGCCGGCGTCGGCGAAGTCGCGCAGGAGCCCGCGCATCCACCGGATGCCCTCGGGATCGAGGCCGTTGGCGGGCTCGTCGAGGATCAGGATGCCGGGGTCGCCAAGGAGCGCGTGCGCGATGCCGAGCCGCTGGCGCATACCGAGCGAGTAGTCGCCGACGCGCTTCTTGCTAGCCGGGCCGGACAGCTGCACGCGCTCCAGAAGCTCGTCGACGCGCGAGAGCGGCACGCCGAGCACCCGCGCCGACAGCATCAGCGTCTCACGGCCCGTGCGGCCCGCGTGCTGCGCCGACGCGTCGAGCAGCACTCCGACGCGCAGGCCCGGGTTCCCCATGGCGCTGTAGGGCTTGCCGTCGATCAGCGCGGTCCCGCTGGTCGGGTGCGTGAGGCCCACGAGGGCGCGCATCGTGGTCGACTTGCCGGCGCCGTTGGGCCCAAGGAAGCCGGTCACGGTGCCGGGCTCGCAGGTGAAGGACACGTCGCGGACGGCGGCATGGTCGCCAAAGCGCTTCGTGAGGTTGTTGATTTCGATCATGGAGCGATCCTGCGGCGCGCCAGCGATCGTGGCTACGGCCGAAGGGCGGCGGCTGACGCGACGCGGGGCGGCGCGTGGCGCGACTTCGGCGACGAACGGCGCAACCGGAGTTCGCGGAGGATCGACTTTGGTCGCAGCGGGGTCGACGATCGGCCGTCGCGGGCACCCTCGCGCGGCAATACGCTGGCAGGCGATGGCCACCGCCTCGCTCACTCCCGCACGCCCGCCAATGGCGGCGCGCTTGCAGCGGCTCGTCCCGCGGTTCATGCGCGTGCACGAGGGCGAGCTCGATAAGACCCGCCTCGACCGCACGCGCAAGGACTGGTTCGTCGACATCACGGCGTTCGTCTGCGCGCTCGGATTCGGCGCGCTGTTGCACGTCGACGCCCTCAACAAGGAGCCCGGCGGCCCGAGCGAGTTCTTCCTCATCCTCGACGTGATCCTGCTGCCGATCGGCTCGGCGATGCTCTTCTGGCGTCGCCGGTGGCCGTTCTGGGTGGCGGTCGCAACCGGCGTCATGAGCATTTTCGCGTCGTCGCTTGGTATCGCTTGCCTGATCGCGACGTATGCACTGGCCGCCTACGCGCGACAGGGGCGCGCCTACGTCGGCCTGGCGCTGCTGTTCCTCACGGTCCCGCTGACGACGGTCTTCTGGTCGATCGATCGCGAGTTCTGGACGAACTTCACCTTCGGCCTGATCGCCACCGCGGCGGCGTTCGCCTGGGGCTCGTTCGCTGGCGCCCGCCGCCAGCTGCTCCTCTCGCTGGAGGACCGCGCCGCTCGGGCCGAGTCCGAGCAGCAGCTCCGTGTCGACCAGGCGCGGCTGCAAGAGCGCACGCGCATCGCCCGGGAGATGCACGACGTGCTCGCCCACCGGATGTCGCTGCTGTCGGTGCACGCCGGCGCCCTCGAGTTCCGGCCTGACGCCCCGCCCGAAGACGTCGCCCGCGCGGCTGGCGTGATTCGCGCGACTGCGCACGAGGCGCTCGAGGAGCTCCGCACCGTGATCGGCGTGATGCGCGTCGCCGACACGACCACCGCCACCGCCGGGGACGCTCCGGCGGACGCCGCCGCGGCTGGCGTGCCCGACGCGCCCCAGCCGACCCTTGCCGACGTGCCGCACCTCGTCGACGAGTGGCGCCAGGCGGGCGCGAAGATCGACCTCGCAATCACGCCCGCGGCGCTCGATCAGCTGCCGGCCACCGTCAGCCGCACCGCCTACCGCGTCGTGCAGGAGTCGCTGACCAACGTCGGTAAGCACGCGCCGCGCTCGAAGGTGACGGTCGGCGTCGGCGGCGAGCCAGGCCAGACGCTCACGATCTCCGTCGTCAATGCGATCACGGTCGGGACGCCTGTCGACGGGGCGGCTATTCCCGGCACCGGCCTCGGGCTCGTCGGGCTGCGCGAGCGGACCGAACTCGTCGGTGGCGTCTTTGCGGCCGGGGTCGACCCCGACCTGCGCCGCTTCGTCGTCGAAGCGCGCCTGCCCTGGAGTGCCGCATGAGCGTCCCGATCCGCGTCCTGCTCGTCGATGATGACCCGCTCGTGCGTGGCGGCCTGTCGATGATGCTCGCCGGCGCCGACACGCTCAGCGTGGTCGGCGAGGCGCCCGACGGCGCCGCGGGTGTCGAGGCCGTTGCGACCCTCTCGCCCGACGTGGTCCTGATGGACATCCGCATGCCGGGCCTCGACGGCCTGGCCGCGATCGAGCGTCTCAAGGAGCGCGGCCACACGAGCCACGTCATCGTCTTGACGACCTTCGACGCCGACGACCAGGTCGTCCGAGCGCTCCGCGCCGGCGCCGCCGGGTTCCTGCTCAAGGACACGCCGCCGGCCGACATCGTCCGCGCGATCGAGCGTGTGGCCGCCGGGGAGCCGATGCTGTCGCCCGCGATCGTTCAGCGGCTGATCGATCAGGTCGCCGACAACCCGGCGATCGAGCGCCGCGCCAAGGCCGTCGCGCTCTTGGGCGAGCTGACCGAACGGGAGCACGAGGTGGCGCTCGCCGTCGCCGAAGGCAAGAGCAACGCCGAGATCGGCGCCGAGCTGCACCTCAGCGTGGCGAGCGTCAAAGCGGTGGTGTCACGCGTCCTGTCGAAGCTCGACGCCGCCAACCGCGTCCAGGTCGCGCTGCTCGTGCGCGACGCCGCGGAAGCGGGGTAGCTTGGCGGTGGCGCCGCGCTGCGCCGGCTGCTTGCTCAGCGTCGCTCGATAGCAGTCCATGACCTGCTCGGCGATCACCGCCGGAGCGAACCGTTCCAGGGCGTCCTGCTGGCCCGCCGCAGCGAGGCGCGCCGTCAAGGCCGGGTGGGTGCGGAGCGTGCGCAGCGCGCGGGCGTAGTCCGACGCGTCGCCGGGGCGCGCGTGCAGCCCGGTCACGCCGTCGCGCACCGTCTCCAGCGGGCCGCCCGCGGCGGCGCAGATCACCGCGCAGCCGGCGGCCATCGCCTCGGGTACGACCTGCCCGAACGGCTCCGGGATCCGTGAGGCGTGGACGACGACATCGGCCTGCGCCAGCTCGTCCCACACGTCGTCGACGTACCCGGTGAACGTGACGCGGTCGGCGATGCCGAGCTCGGCAGCGAGGTCGTACAGCGAACGCTCGTAGGCCGTCTCGCCGAAGAGCGGCTGGCCGAGGATCCGGGCTTCGGCGGCCGGGTCCGACGCGAACGCCTCGGCGAACGCTCGGAGGAACACGTCCTGCCCCTTCCACTCGGCAATGCGGCCGGTCATCGCGACGACGAACCGCGACGGATCGGTGGCGCGAGGCCGCGTGCCGGCGTGGGCTGGCAGGGGATCGTGAATCACCGGCTGACAGTCGGTGGCGGCGCGTCCGCCGATCACGCTGCGGCGCGTCGACTCGCTCACGCTGATGAGTCCGCTCGGCACCGTGCGCGCGTAGCGCCGCAGCGCGGGCACCGCGGCACCCGGCAGGTACTCGGGCACGATGCGGTCGCGGGCGTGCCACACGCTCGGCACGCCGGCGCGGCGGGCGGCGAGGTGGCCGTAGACGTTGGCCTTGAGCGAGTTCGCGTGGACGAGGTCGGGGCTGAGCTCCCGCAGCCGAACGGCCAGGGTCCGGGCGTACCGCCCCGTGTCGGCGATCGCGGCGACGGGCAGCGAAGGGCCGACCCGCTCGCGTGACAGAGCGCGCGTCCGCCTGGGCAGCTCGAGCACCTCGACGCTGATGCCGAGCGAGCCGAGCTCGCCGGCCAGCCAGCCGTGCTCGGCGAGGATCACGTGCGGGCGGACGCCGGTGAGCGCCGGGAGGAGCCGCGTGAGCGCTCGTTCGGCGCCGGACGGCACGGCCACATGGTTCAGGTAGACGACATCGAGGGGCACGCCGGTTGCTCCGTGGCGGGCTGTGGATGGAACCGGGGTGGGGCGCCCGATGCGAGTGGCTACGTATAGTAGTGCAAACGTCAACGCCGCTGAACAAAAGTTCAAGCGGCCAAAGCGGGGTGATCAGCTCCGGTCCGTAGGGGATAGGCTCCAGCAGTGCCTGAGCCCTCCGCCGCGACCGTTCCGCTGACGGTGGCGATCGTCCAAGGCACGGCCGACGTGGCCGGCGCCGAGCGCCAGCTGCTGGCCGAGCTCGCTGGTCTCGACCGCCGCGCGGTGGTGCCGCGGGTGTTGCTGTTCGGCGACGGCCCGCTGGTTGCGCACCTGCGCGCGGCCGGGGTCGAAGTGGTGCCGCTCGGCGAGTTGCCACGGGCCCGG
>JAEZDB010000301.1 GCA_023429855.1 Actinomycetes bacterium | reverse complement strand
TGGCCGGCGCGGGCGGTGCGGCGGGTGCCGGCGCGGGCGACGCCTCCGACGCAGCGGCCATCAGCTCGTGCGTGCCGGGGAAGATGTCGGCACCGGGGACCTCTGGCGCGGCTTGGGCGGGTGCGGGCGCGGGGTCGGGCTCGGCGAGCGGGGAACCAGCGAGGGGCTCCGCAGCTGCCGGCAGCTCAGGCTCGGCGTAGGCCTGCGGCTCAGCCGCGCCTTCGGGCTCGGCGTAGCCGCTGTCTGGCGCGTCGGTGCCGGAAGCGCCCCCCAGGATTTCACGCTCCTGGCGGCTCACCTCCTGGTTGTCGGCTCCGTGCCGGCGCTTGAGTTCCAGGTGCTCGCGAATGGCGTCGTCGAGGATGCCCATAGCGTCAGCGTACCTCTCCGGCCGGGCCTTGGGCAGGGGTGGCAGCCTCCACCCGGTTTCGGCCGCCTCGCTTGGCGCGGTAGAGGGCTTCATCGGCCGCGCGCACGAGATCGCCCACGTCCTCGCCGTCCGACGGCAGCGACGCCACGCCGAGGCTGGCCGTCACGGGAACGGGTCCCGTCTTGTCGTCGCCGAGCTCGAGCGCCTCGATGCCTTCGCGCAGACGCTCCGCGAAGGCGCGAGCGGCGTCGGTGTCGCCGACGGCCAACACGACGGCCAGCTCCTCGCCGCCGTACCGGGCCGGCAGGTCGCGATCGCGCGCGGCGTCGCGCACCACCTTGGCGACGGCTTTGAGCACGGTGTCGCCGAACGGGTGGCCGTGCGTGTCGTTGATGACCTTGAAGCGGTCGAGGTCGAGCATCACGAGGGCGATCGGCTCCGACGCAGTCGCGCGCGCCGCGGCGCTTGCCAGCACGTCGTCGAACCGGCGGCGGTTGAAGAGACCGGTGAGCTCGTCGGTGATCGACTCGCGGGCGACGTCTTCGTGGCGCCCGACGTTGCGCAACGACACTGCGGCCTGGTCGGTGAGGTACCGCAGCAGCTCGCGCTCCTCCGGTTCAAACGGGCGGGTACGGGCCACGGAGATCACGCCCATCGGGCCGTCGCCGCGCTCGACCTGCATCGGTTCGGCGATCGCGTGGAGCCCGCCGAGCGAGACGGCCGCGGATCCGCCGCTCGAGAGTGCGCGCTGCTCGACCTCGCCGAGGGCGTCCCAGGCGTCGAGTACCGCGCCGACCGACCCGCGGGTCTGCGGCGCACCGTCGGGTCCCGTCGGCATGAGGGCGCGGCCAGAGTCGGCGGTGAGCCCGTCGACCGCCGACTCCACGACGAGGTCGACGAGAGTGTCGCGGTCGAGGTTCGCCGCGAAGGCTTTGCCGAGGCGCAGCAGGGAGCTCTGCACGCGGCCTCGCTCGCGTTCGAGCTGGTTGACGCGCAGCTCGAGCTGACGCGCCATGCCGACGAAGGCGCGTCCGAGGGTCGCAAACTCGCCGCGGCCCTTGACGGCAATCGTCGACGCAGCAGCGAAGTCGCCTGAACCGAGCCGCTCCGCGGCGCCGAGGAAGCCGGCAATCCGCCCGCGCAGCCCGCGCTGCAGCATGTAGCCGACCGCCAGGCCCACCGCAATGAAGCCCAAGAAGACCGCGAGGATGAGGCGCGTCGCGAGGCCCGAGTCCTGCGCTGCGGGCTCCGCCGCGAAGATCGTCGCCCACGGCTGGAGCCGGTCGAAGGAGGGCGCGGCCGTCTGGCGCACCCGCCAGCGCCCCGTGGTCGTCGGCGGGCTCGTGGTCACGTCGACCGCCGACTGCGGTGGGAACGCTCCCGCCTTGGCGACGACGGGGCCGCCTCTACCGGCGAGCAGCAGGGTAGGGACCCCCGTGCTTTGCGTGATGTCGCGGACGAAGTCCTCTGCGGTCGCGAATCCGAGCGCAAGCCGAGCGGTCTTGCCGTCGTCGATCGGTGCCTCGACCCGCGCGATGCCGACCGTCTCTTGGTCGCCGACCTTGAGCTCCTCGCCTCCTGGCAGAGCCACGACAGCGCCCGAGAACGCGTGGCGTTCCAGTGCCGCCGGCAGCGCCCGCTCGATCACGCTCGGGCGCCCGGTGGCCAGCGCCAGTCGGAAGCGCGTGTCGTTGCCGAGCGCGGTCGCGCGGCGTTCGGCGCGCTCGGTCAGCTGACTCACCAAGACGGCACTGACGCGCACCGACGCGTCGAGCCGCGCGTCGGCCTTCGCGTTCTCGTTGGCGCGCACCACACGCCCGATCGCGAGCGACGCGATCAGCGCAGGGACGAGCACGAGCACCGCGATGGAGAGGATCAGCTGTTGGCGGAAGCTCATTCGGGGAGTGCGCGCGGTGTGGCGCCGAGGCCTCCCGCACCAGGCACATTCGCCGTGCGCGGGCCGCACCCTGCCTGCCGCAGTCGTTACACTAGACCTCGCTTGGGGCTATAGCTCAGTTGGTAGAGTGCCTGGATCGCACCCAGGAGGTCAGGAGTTCGAATCTCCTTAGCTCCACTCCTTGCAACCCCCGTATTGCGGGGGTTTTTTCGTTCTGGGTTCGTTCCAGCGTCGGAGCGAACATCGGTCCAGCGTTTGCGGCTGCCACCATGCGGGCGATGCTCCGGATCACCGACGACGAGCGCCGCCGGCGCCTGGCGCGGCGCCACGCGCTCACCCCCGACGACCGTGCCGCGACGGTCGAGGAGGCGGCTGCGCGGGTCGTCTGCCTGCACGCGACCGACCCGGCGACGATCGCGCTCTCGGCGTGGGCGCGCGTCGACGGCTTCGCGGTCGACGACCTGGAGCGTGCGCTCTACGCCGACCGCACGCTCGTCAAGCACCTCGCGATGCGCCGCACGCTGTTCGTATTCCCGCGAGAGCTGCTCGCCGCCGCGCAGGCGGGGTCGAGTCTGCGGGTCGCCAAACAGGAGCGCGACCGTCTCGCGAAAGACATCGAGCGCAGCGGGTTGCACCCCGACGGGGCGGCATGGATCGAGTCGGCGTCGGCGGAGCTGGTGGCGCACCTGGCTGCCGGCCAGGAGCGCACGGCTCGCGAGCTGCGTGGCGAACTGCCGCTGCTCGCGTCCAAGATCACCGCCGGGTCGGGGAAGTGGTCGCAGGAGATGTCGGTCGGGCCACGGCTGCTCACGGCGCTGGGCGCGGCTGGCGCCGTGGTGCGCGGGACCAACGACGGCGCTTGGTATGCCTCGCGCCCGCGGTGGACGGCGATGCACGCGTGGCTCGGCGAGCCGCTTGCCGAAGTGCGCGTCGACGACGGCGTCGCGGCGCTGGTCGAGCGCTGGCTGCGCGCGTTCGGCCCTGGCACGACGAACGACATCAAGTGGTGGCTCGGGGGAACCGTGGCCGCGACGAAGCAGGCGCTGGCGCGGCTGGAAGCCGTCGAGGTCGCGCTCGACGACGGCAGTACGGGCTGGGTCCTGCCCGACGACGTCGACCCGTCGCCCGAGGTCGAGCCGTCGGGCGCGCTGCTGCCGTCGCTCGACCCGACGACGATGGGCTGGAAAGACCGCGACTGGTACCTCGGCCGCCACAAACCGCTGATCTACGACTCGGTCGGCAACGCCGGGCCGACGATCTGGTGGGAGGGCCGCATCGTCGGCGGCTGGCGCCAAGACGACGAGGGCGCCGTGGAGCTGCAGTGGCTCGACGACGTCGGCGCCGACGCGCGCGCCGCGATGGAGGCCGAGGCCGAGCGCCTCACCGCGTGGCTCGGCGGCACGCGGGTGATGATGCGGTTCCCGTCGCCGCTGTCGCGGCAGCGCGCGGGCGCCTGAGCGCACGGCCCGGGCGGCCTTGGAG
>JAEZDB010000273.1 GCA_023429855.1 Actinomycetes bacterium | reverse complement strand
GCCCAGGCCGACGTGCGCGACAGGAGCGCCCGCAACTCGCGTTGCACGCCAGCCTGACCCTCGCGCTCGTCGAGCGCGACGGCGTCGACGCGAGCGGTGATCACGAGGTCGCTGCCGGCGGCAAGCTCGCTCTCAAGTGCCGAGACGGACTCACGCAACACCCGCTTGATGCGGTTGCGGGTGACGGCGTCGCCGACCTTCTTGGAGACCGACAGCCCGACGCGTGGAGCATCGAGCGACGCCTCGCGCGGGAACACATGCACGACGAATTCGCGCGCGCCGGTCGAACGACCCTGGCGATACACGCGATCGAAATCGCCGCTACGCGACAGACGCCCGCGCTTACGGCGAGGAGATCCGCTGGGGCTCGCCACGGCTAGGCAGGCGCGGTCGCTGAGGAATACAAGGACACGGCTCCGCAGCGCACTGGCGAGCGGAGCAGCAGAGGGCCCGTTAGACGGTGAGGCGCTTGCGGCCCTTGGCCCGGCGACGCTTCAGAATCATCTGGCCGCCCTTGGTCTGCATGCGATTGCGGAATCCGTGCGCACGGGCGCGCTTACGCTTCTTTGGCTGGTAGGTGCGCTTCATGGGCCAACCAGAGTACAGGGTGCGGGCGCTATCAGGCGCACCGGTCGAAAGCGCCCGGATCCGCGATCTCGACGAACCTTCGCCTTCCGCGCGCGCGCCGCACAAAAAAACACGCGCCTAGCGGCATCGACCGCGACCGGTCGCCTGCGCTCCCAAATCCCGATGCTAGGTTCTGCCTTCTCCGCGACCGACCCCCTCAGGTCGCCGCGCAATCTGCCTCACGCGCGCCCGCCCCGACGGGTGCTGCTGCATGCTCGAACACCCGCCGCACCAGCCCTCGACCGACCCAAGCGCCGCCTGGCGGCTGATCCTCGACCGCCTGCGCGGCCGCGTCGACGAGACCACGCTCGAACTCTGGCTCCACCCGCTCCACCCGGTCGACTGCACCGACGGGACCCTGCTCTTGGCGGGCGAACCCCACCTCGTGCGCTGGGCTCGTGACCGCTGCACGCCGCTGCTGACCGAGGTCGCACGCGAAGCGGGCCTGGCGGAGGCCATCGCCTGGATCGAAGCCAGCCCGCAACAGCTCGCCGCGGCGCCACCCACGTGGCACGCCCACGACCGCGCGCCAGGCCAGCCCAGCGCCGGCCTCCCCGCGGCCCCGCTCTACGCGCCTCTCACGGCCGACCGCCGCGGCATCGACCAGCCCGAGCCGCTGCCACCGCTCGAAGTCGGCGACCCGATCGATCCGTCGCTCACCTTCGAGTCGTTCGTCATCGGCCACTCCAACCGCCTCGCCCACGGCGCGGCCCTCCAGGTCGCCGAGCTCCCGGCCACGGTCTTCAACCCGCTCCTGCTTTGCGGCCCGCCCGGCACAGGCAAGACGCACCTGCTCCACGCGATCGCCAACTACGTCGCGGCGACTGCCCCGCACCTGAACGTGCATCTGTGCACGAGCGAGCGGTTCGTCTCCGACTTCCTCGGCGCCCTCAAGAACCGCCGCATCGGCGACTTCAAGGACGCCCTGCGCGGCGTCGACGTGCTCCTGGTCGACGACATCCAGTTCCTCGCCGGCAAGGAGAAGACGGAGGAGGAGTTCTTCCACACCTTCAACGCCCTCGAGCGCAGCGGCGCGCAGCTCGTCCTCACGAGCGACCAGCCGCCGGTCGAGCTCGGCGGGCTCTCCGAACGGCTCCGGGCCCGCTTCGCCTCCGGCCTCGTCGTCGACGTGGAGCGCCCCGACGACGCCCTGCGCCGCATCTACGTCGCGCGCCGCGCAGCCGAAGAGCTCGACGCTCCGCAGGAACGCGCGCAGCTCTCGCACCTGGCCGACAAGGTCACCGACGGCATCCGCACCCTCGAGGGCGCGATCCTCTCGACGATCGCCTACCGCACGCTGACCGGCCGAGAGCTCGATCAGGCGCTCGTCGACGACGTCGTCCGCCGGTTGTATCCGCAGAAGAGCAAGCCTGTCAGCGAGCGTCCGACGATCCGCCGCGTGCAGGACCTGGTCTGCGCCGAGTTCGATATCGACCACGACACCCTCATCGGGCCGTCGCGCGCAGCTGCCATCTCCTGGCCCCGCCAGGTCGCGATGTACCTGGCCCGGCACCACACCCAGGCCTCGCTGCCCACGATCGCACGCGCCTTCAACCGGCGCGACCACACCACCGTGATGCACGCCGTCACGCGCGTCACCGAGCAGATCGACAGCGACGCGACGGTGCACGACCAGGTCTCCAGCCTGGTCAGCCAGCTGCGCTAACGCGCCACGCTTAGCGGCCCCTTCCTGCGGCTTCCGCCCGTGAGCAGCGCTGTCCACAAGCTGCGAGCTTTCACCCACAGGTCGCCCCAGCTAGCGCCCCGCCGATGACCGTGCGAGACTCGGGCCCGCGCGCCATCCACAGCGCTCAAGGCTGAGCCGTCCCAGAGTTCCGGGCGTTTCGGGACTTGTCCACACGCCCCACAGCCCTACTACTTCAAAGACTCCCCTCTTCTCTCACGTGATCTCGATCAGCTGTACGACCGCCGACCTCGTCGAGCGCCTCACCGCTGTGTCCCGTGTCGCCAGTGGGCGAAGCGCGATGCAGCCGATCGCAGGCGTCCGCGTCGTCGCCCAATCCGGCAGCGTCGCGCTCGAGGCCGTCGATGCCGACCTCGCCATTCGCACGGAGCTGCCCGCCACCGTCGGCGGCTCCGGCTCCATCGCCTTGCCCGGCAAGCTGCTCCTCGACGTCGCCCGCGCCCTGCCCGCGCCGTCGGTCGAGCTCACGAGCGAAGAGACGGGCTTCGTCACCGTCTCCTCCGGTTCGGCCACCTTCAAGCTCCGCGCGCTGCGCGACGACGACGTTCCGCCGCTGCCGCCGCTCGAGGGCGAAGACCCGGTCCAGCTCTCGGCCGGCGCCCTGCGCGACACGATCGCCAAGGTCGAACGCGCCGCTGCCCGCGACGCGACCCGCCTGATTCTCACAGGTGTGCTCGTGAGCGCGACCGGCAACGAGCTGCGCATGGTCGCCACCGACGCCTACCGCCTCGCGGTCAAGGAGACCAAGCTCGACACCGCCATCGGCGGCGAAGGGCTCGAGGCCACCGTCCCGCACCGCGCGCTTGGCGAGATCGCCAAGGCCGGCGTCCCCGACGACGCCCAGATCGAGCTGCGCCGCCACGAGTCGCGCATCATCGTCCGCTGGGAGGGCACCACCCTCGTCTCCCGCCTGCTCGACGGTCAGTTCCCGAACTACCGCCAGCTGCTGCAGGAGAACTTCACCAGCGAGGTCATCATCTCGACCGACGAGCTGGCCCAGGCCCTGCGCCGCGTCTCGCTGCTGGCCCAGAAGTCCGCTCGCCTGCGCCTCAAGTTCACCGAAGGCGAGCTGCTCATCGCCGCGCAGACGCAAGACGTCGGCGAGGCCTCCGAGTCGATCCCCGCCCCGTGGCAGGGCGAGGAGCTCGAGATCGGCTTCAACCCGGACTACCTGCGCGCCGGCCTCGAGAACGTCTCCACCGACACCGTCCGCTTGCGGCTCATCAACCCGGTCCGCCCGATGGTCCTCGAAGCCACCGACGATTCGGCATTCACGTATCTCGTGATGCCCTTGCGTCTCGACGTCTAGCGGCGCCGCTGGCATGCGCGTGACGTCGCTGCGTGTGCGCTCGCTGCGCACGCATGCGGCGCTCGAGCTGTCGCTCGACCACAACCTCACCGTGGTCGACGGGCCCAACGGCGCGGGCAAGACGAACCTGCTCGAGGCGATCGTCCTCGCGGCCACGGGACGGTCTTGGCGGACGCGTACCGATCGCGAGCTGGTGCGTCACGGCGAGGACGCCGGCCGCGCTGAGCTGCGGTTCAGCGACGAGGTCGGGACCGATCACCGGGTTTCGCTGACCGTGCACCGCGGCAGCGCCGACCGCCAGCACGTGCTCGATGGCGGCAAGGTCGAACTCGGAGCGCCGCGACCGCTCGTCGTCGTCTTCGCCCCCGACCGGCTGGCGCTCGTGCAGGGTTCTCCACAGGGCCGCCGCGGCCATGTGGATCAGCTTGTCGCCGCGCTCTGGCCGAGCCGCAACGCTGCGCGCGTCGAGTACTCGCGGGCGCTCGGGCAGCGCAACGCCCTGCTGCACCGGGGCGGGTCGCCCGCGATGGAGAGCTGGGAGTACGAGCTGGCCCGCCACGGCGTAGCGCTGCGCGCGGCCCGCCAAGCGGCGATCGACGCGTTGTCCACAGGCTTCGCCGACCTCGCGACCGACCTTGGAATCACCGGCCAGCCGCTGCTCGCCTACCGCCCGTCGGATCCGACCGAGGGTGTGGACAACCTCGCGCGGCTCTTCGCCGAGCGGCGCGACCGCGACCGCGAGCGCGGCTTCACGACCGTCGGCCCGCACCGCGACGAGATCCTGCTGCGCCGCGACGACCGCGACCTGCGGTCGTTCGGCTCCCAAGGCGAGCAGCGGCTGGCGGTCCTTGCGCTGCTGCTGACCGAGCGCTCGCTGATCACCGAGGTCCGCGGCCAGCCGCCGATCGCGCTGCTCGACGATGTCGGCAGCGAGCTGGACCCCGAGCGCCGGCGCCGCCTTGTGACCGAGGTCTGCCGCTACGGTCAGGTCGTGATCGCGACCACGTCGGCCAACGAACTCGGGACGAGCGGCCTGCCGTCGGATCCGCAGCTCGTGCACGTGTCGGCCGTTGCTGGCGCCGATGTGCCGACGAGCGCGGTTGAGGTCGACGAGCGATGAGGGTCCCGAACCCCAAGCGCCGCGGGCCGCGCACGATGGCGTCGGTGATGCAGGGCGTCGTCAGCGACCTCGCGCCGACCGATCCGCTCTCGCGCGTACAGACCGCATGGCCGCAACTCGTCGGCAAGAAGCACGCCGCCCACAGCGAGCCGATCCGCCTCCAAGGCGACGGCACGATCGTCATCCGCTGCGACTCTGGCGCGATGGCGAGCGAGCTTTCGATGCGCGAACCTCAGATCCGCGCGCTGATGGCCGACGTGCTGGAGCTGCACTGCGCGCTGCGCTTCCAGGGGCCGGCGGGACGCCGCGGGCCCGGTCGCTAACGCGTACCGGCGCCGCGCACCCGCCAGGCGCCGTCCTCTTCGACGGCGTAGAAGGCGAGGTTCTGGTCGTCGTAGCTGACGCGGATCTCAGAGCCTGCCCACGTGACGGTCGACGTTGGTCCGGCAGCACGCGCCTGCTGGTAGCCGGCAGCGTCATTCGAGACGCGCGCCGGGTCGTACGTCTTCGGGCAGGCTGCGGCCCAGGCGTCGGCACGCATCGCGATGCGGTTTGCGGCGGGCTGCGGGACGGCTTCGACGGCGCACATCCCGCTGACGTCGCGCTGTGCGGCGGCGCTGAGCCAGGTGTCGACGGCGGCCATCGCCAAGCGCTCGTCGGGCGACGCCGAGGCCCGTCCAAGGCCAAGCGTGCCCACGGCGAGGGCCACGATCAGCGCAGCAACGATCGACAAGGTTCTGGTCATCTAGCTGGGGACTCGGTTCAGCCGCAGACGCCTTGAGGCGCCCCAGCCACCCGTTCGGGTGGTCAAACGAGTCGCGTCCGCGGCCGATCACCTGTTCGCCAAGGCCGAGCCAAATCGCTCTCGCGCTGGTAAACACCTCTCTCGCGGATTGCGCACACTTAGCGCCATCTTTGGTCGCCTAAAGCTGCCGAAGCCCTCAGATCGCGTTTCCGCCGCGTCGGCCCTGTAGAATGGCTGTATGCGCGCGGGATTCCGCGCGGCCGCTCTTCCAACGCTGCCCCGGGCTGTAACCGGGGCGATCTCTGCATGGCTGACGATCCCACTCCCGACCAGGGCTCGGCGTCCTACGGCGCCGACGACATCACCGTCCTCGAAGGCCTCGAGGCCGTCCGGCTCCGCCCGGGCATGTACATCGGCTCCACCGGCATCCGGGGCCTGCACCACCTCGTCTGGGAGATCGTCGACAACTCCGTCGATGAGGCCCTGGCGGGCCACGCGACCCAGGTCGACGTGACGATCCACCCCGACAACTCGGTCACCGTCAAGGACAACGGCCGCGGCATCCCGGTCGCGACGATGGACAAGGAGGGCAAGTCGGCCCTCGAAGTCGTCCTCACCGTCCTGCACGCGGGCGGCAAGTTCGGCGACGGCGGCGGCTACAAGGTCTCGGGCGGCCTCCACGGCGTCGGCTCCTCCGTGGTGAACGCCCTGTCGACCACGCTCGACGCCGAGGTCACTCGCGACGGCTTCGTTCACCGCCAGAGCTACGAGCGCGGCGTGCCGAAGGGCCCGATCAAGCAAGGCGAGGCGTCGGAGGAGACCGGCACCACGATCACCTTCGCCCCCGACCCCGACATCTTCGAGGAGACGGTCTTCGACTGGAACATCCTCGAGACGCGCCTGCGGGAAACCTCCTTCCTTACCAAGGGCCTCAAGATCGTCCTCAAGGACGAGCGCGGCGAGGGCAAGGAGGCGACCTTCCACGCCGAGGGCGGCATCGCCGACTTCGTCGCCCACCTGAACGGCGCCAAGGAGACGATGGGCCGCAAGATCGTCTACTTCGAGGGCGAGAGCCCCGAGGGGTCGGTCGAGATCGCGATGCAGTGGAACACGACCTACCAGGAGTCGGTCCACTCGTTCGCCAACAACATCAACACGCACGAGGGCGGCTCCCACCTCTCCGGCTTCCGCTCGGCGCTCACGCGCACGATCAACCGCTACGCGCGTGAAAAGGGTCTGCTCAAAGAGGGCCGCGACGACAACCTCTCGGGCGAAGACATCCGCGAGGGCCTGACCGCCGTCATCTCGGCCAAGCTCGGCAACCCGCAGTTCGAAGGCCAGACGAAGACCAAGCTCGGCAACCCCGGCATGGAGGGCTTCGTCGCCAACATCGTCAACTCCAAGCTCGCCGAGTTCTTCGAGGAGAACCCGCAAGACGCCGGCGCCGTGGTCCGCAAGGCCGTTTCGGCTGCCCAGGCGCGCGCCGCAGCCCGCAAGGCCCGCGACCTCACCCGCCGCAAGTCGGCCCTCGAGAACTCGACGCTGCCCGGCAAGCTCGCCGACTGCGCCGTGAAGGACCCGGCCCTCGCCGAGCTCTTCATCGTGGAGGGCGACTCGGCCGGCGGCTCGGCCAAGCAGGGCCGCGACCGCTCGACCCAAGCGATTCTGCCGCTGCGCGGCAAGATCCTCAACGTCGAGAAGGCCCGCATCGACAAGGTGCTGGCCAACCAGGAGATCCAGGCGCTGATCACCGCGATCGGCACGGGCGTCCGCGACGAGTTCGACCTCGAGAAGCTGCGGTACCACAAGATCATCCTCATGACCGACGCCGACGTCGACGGCGCCCACATCCGCACCCTCGCGCTCACGCTGCTGTTCCGCGAGATGCGCGAGCTGATCGATGGCGGCTTCGTCTACATCGCCAAGCCGCCGCTCTACCGCCTCAAGCGCGGCAACCAGACGCGCTACATCGAGCACCAGTCCGAGCTCGAGGAGATCCTCCTCTCCGACAAGTGGGAGAAGATCGAGGTCACCGACCGCGCCGGCAAGAAGACGACGATGACCGAGCTGCGCTGGCAAAAGCTCACGCGCCTGCTCAAGCACTACGACGCGTGGGCCAGCCAGCTGCGCTCGGAGTACGGCCACGAAGCGCTCAGCTTCCTCGAATCCTCGTCGCTGCTCGACAGGCTCATCAAGAACTCCGGCGAGGCCGAGGCGGCCATCGCCGCCAAGTCCGAGGACTCGGCGCCGTTCGACACCTCCGTCGAAGAGACGAGCGACACCGACCTGTGGGTCAAGTCGATCGAGAAGACGACCGGGCACGCCCGCGTCTTCCGGCTCCGCCGCTCGCTGTTCGACCCCGTCTACGGCACGAAGACGCCCTACCGGCAGCTCGTCGACGCCCGCGAAGGCCTCGCCAGCCTCGTCGGCGGCGGCCCTTTCACGGTCAAGCTCGACGACCACTCCCAGCCCGCCACCGGCTACCAGGGCCTGCGCGACACCGTCCTGCGCCTCGCGCAGCGCGGCACCACGCTCAGCCGCTTCAAGGGCCTCGGCGAGATGAACGCCGAGCAGCTCTCCGACACCACGATGGACCCCGCTAAGCGCACCCTCGCGCAGGT
The DNA here is from genome assembly GCA_023429855.1 of Actinomycetes bacterium. Lineage (GTDB taxonomy): Bacteria > Actinomycetota > Thermoleophilia > Solirubrobacterales > Solirubrobacteraceae > JAGIBJ01. The sequence goes on along the minus strand of JAEZDB010000273.1, from coordinate 2,853 downwards.
CACCATCGACGACGCCACGGCAGCCGACGAGATCTTCTCCAAGCTCATGGGCGACCTGGTGGAGCCCCGCAAGGAGTTCATCGAAACCTACGGCGGCAACGTCGCCAATCTCGACATCTAGAAGGGAGGCACTAGCGAATGAGTTCTTCTGATCTGATCGGCGGCGGCAACATCGAGCCGCGTGCACTCGAAGACGAGATGCACACGGCGTACCTCGATTACGCCATGAGCGTGATCGTGGGCCGCGCCCTCCCCGACGCACGCGACGGCCTCAAGCCCGTCCACCGCCGCGTCCTGTTCTCGATGAACGAGAACGGCCAAGGCCCCACCCGGCCGTACTCCAAGAGCGCCGCCATCGTCGGCGACGTGATGGGCAAGTACCACCCGCACGGCGACTCGGCCATCTACGACACGCTCGTCCGCATGGCGCAGCCGTTCTCGATGCGCCACGAGCTCATCGACGGCCAGGGCAACTTCGGCTCGATCGACGACGACCCCGCGGCCGCCATGCGCTACACCGAGGCGCGCCTCTCCCGCATCGCCACGGAGATGCTGCGCGACCTCGACTCCGACACGGTCGACTTCCAGCCCAACTACGACGGCTCCAAGCAGGAGCCGGTCGTGCTCCCGGCGCGCTTCCCGAACCTGCTGGTCAACGGCGGCTCCGGCATCGCCGTCGGCATGGCGACGAAGATCCCGCCGCACAACCTGCGCGAAGTCGTCGACGCGGTGGTCGCCTTCATCGACAACCCCGACATCACGACGGAGGAGCTCCTCCAGCACATCAAGGGTCCCGACTTCCCAACGGCCGGCATCATCGTCGGCCGCCAGGGCATCAACGACGCCTACGAGACCGGCCGCGGCAAGGTCAAAGTCCGCGCCAAGATGCACGTCGAAGACATCGGCCGCGGCAAGGAAGCGCTCGTCGTGACCGAGCTGCCGTACGAGGTCAAGAAAGGCGGCGACAACGGCCTGATCCGCAAGATCGTGCAGCTGGTCAACGACAAGAAGATCTCCGAGATCTCCGACATCTACGACCAGTCCGACCGCCGCGGCATGCGCCTGGTGATCGAGCTCAAGCGCGACGTCATCCCCGACGTCGTCCGCAACAAGCTCTACAAGCACACGCCGCTGCAGACCACGTTCGGCGTGAACATGGTCGCCCTCGTCGACAACGTCCCGCGGACGCTGTCGCTGCGCCGGGCGCTGCAGGTCTGGGTCGAGCACCAGCGCGAAGTCATCGTCCGCCGGTCCAAGCACGAGCTCGGCGTCCTCGAACGCCGCGTCCACGTGCTCAAGGGCTTGCTGAAGGCCCTCGACCACCTCGACGAGGTCATCGAAGTGATCCGCGCCAGCCGCGACCGCGAGACGGCCCGCGTCGAGCTGATGAGCCGCTTCGACCTCTCCGAGATCCAGGCGTCGGCGATCCTCGACCTGCGTCTGAGCCAGCTCACCGCGCTGGAGGCCGACGCCATCCAGAGCGAGCACGACGACAAGCTCGAGCGTATCGGCGAGCTCCGCGACATCCTCGGCGACGAGCGCAAGATCTTCGCGCTCATCAAGGAAGAGCTCACCGAGATCGCAGAGCGCTTCGGCGACGAGCGCCGCACGCTCATCACCGACTCCGAAGACGAGATCGACATCGAGGACCTGATCGCCGACCAGCAGATGGTCATCACGATCACGCACTCGGGCTACATCAAGTCGCTGCCGCTCGCCACCTACCGCCAGCAGAACCGCGGCGGCCGCGGCGTGACCGGCATGAACATGAAGGACGGCGACTTCATCGAGCACCTCTTCGTGTGCTCAAGCCACGACTTCCTGCTGTTCTTCTCCAACCGGGGCAAGGTCTACCGCAAGAAGGTCTACGAGCTGCCGGAGGCATCGCGCACCGCCAAGGGCCGCGCGCTGGTCAACATCCTGCCGCTGCGCGACGGCGAGCGAATCCAATCCGTCCTCTCCACGCGCGACTTCGCGGAGGGCCCGTTCCTCGTGTTCGCCACGAAGAACGGCATCATCAAGAAGACCGAGTTCGGCCTCTACAACACGCCGATCAAGGCCGACGGCATCATCGCCATCAAGATCCGCGACGACGACGAGCTGATCGCCGTCCGCCGCACCTCAGGCGACGACGACATTCTGATGGTCAGCCGCAAGGGCCAGGCGGTGCGCTTCCACGAGAACGCGACCCGCGCCATGGGCCGCGATACCAGCGGCGTGCGCGGCATGGACGTCTCCAGCAAGGGCGACGCCGTCCTCGCCATGGATGTGGCCAAGGACGACGACGACCTGCTCGTCGTGACCGAGAACGGCTTCGGCAAGCGCTCGGGCATCGACCAGTACCGCAAGACCAACCGCGGGACCAAGGGCGTGGGCACCATCAAGCTCACCGACGCCAAGGGCGCGCTCGCCGGTGCCCTTGTGGTCCGCGAGCACGACGGCCTCGTGTTCATCTCCCGTGAGGGCATGGTGCAGCGCACCGCCGTCCGCGGGATCAACCGCTACGGCCGACTGAGCCAGGGAGTCAAGGTTATGAACGTGAAGGACGACGACGTGGTCTCGGCGGTCGCTGTGGTCTACGACTCCGACGAGGACTCCGGTTCCGAGCCGGCTCCCGAGGCGCTTGAGCTCGCCCTCGACGGCGAAGTGCCTGGCCAGCCTGGCCAGCCCGAAGGCGACGAGGGCGACGAGGGCAGTCCCGGCGTCCAGATCAACGAGTCCGACATCGACGATCCCGGCGACGAGAACTCGCCGACCACCGAGAACGACGTCACCTAGCTCGACGCAACGTGTGCGCAGATTTGTCAGATGTCTTGTCACATAAGCGCACAGCCGCGAGGGTGGACGCGTCCC
>JAEZDB010000219.1 GCA_023429855.1 Actinomycetes bacterium | reverse complement strand
GAATGCGGGAATGTCGAAGGCTGGACACTGGCGGGCAACGTGAGTGATGGCTGGAGTGGCAGTTGTTCGTGCTTCGGAGGCTGTGTCAAAATGTTGACGCCTCATGAGCACGCCGCGACCTCTCCTGCTCGTCGACGATGAAGGGTCGTTCCGAAAGGGGGTGGCCGACCACCTGTCGGGTACAGGGTTCGAGGTGACCGAATCGGGCACCGTTGCCGACGCGCTCGAACGGCTCGAGGGCTACGCGTACGACGTCGTGCTGACCGACCTGCGGTTGCCGGACGGCGAAGGCACCATCGTCCTCGACGCCGCGCGCTCGCGCTATCCCGAGATCGTCGTGCTCGTCGTCACCGGTCACGGGTCGATCCGGGCCGCCGTGGATGCGATCCGACAGGGCGCCGCCGACTTCGTCACCAAGCCGTTCCAGCTCGCGGAGCTCGATCTGGCCCTGGCCCGCGCGCTCGAGCGGCACCGCCTGCAGGCCGAGAACTCGTACCTGCGCGAACAACTCCGCGAGCGGTACCGTCTCGACCAGTTGGTCGGGCGCAGCGCTGCGATGCAGGAGGTGTTCGAGACCGTCGAGACCGTGGCGCCGACGACCAGCACGATCCTCATCCTCGGAGAGACGGGCACCGGCAAGGAGCTCGTGGCGCGCGCCATCCACCAGCTGAGCCCGCGAGCGGGCGAACGCTTCGTCGCCCTTAACTGCAGCGCGATTCCGGAGAGCCTGCTCGAGGCGGAGCTGTTCGGGCACGTGAAGGGGGCGTTCACGGGCGCGATCGCGAGCCGGCCCGGGCGGTTCGAGCTTGCGCATCGGGGCACGCTGTTTCTCGACGAGATCGGCACGATGCCGATGCCGTTGCAGGCCAAGCTGCTGCGTGCGCTGCAGGAGCGCGAAATCGAGCGCATCGGCGACGCACGTCCGGTCAGGATCGACGTCCGGGTGCTCGCGGCCACCAATGCCGACCTCGGGCAGATGGTCAAGCAGGGCACGTTCCGCGAGGACCTCTTCTACCGCCTCAACGTGATCCCGGTGCAGTTGCCGCCTCTACGCGACCGCCGAGACGACGTGCCGCTGCTCGTGCGCGACATGCTCCAGCGGCTGGGGGCACAGGCGGTGCCGACACGCACCGACGTCACGTTCTCGCAGGAGGCGATGCGCCGGTTGATGGCGTACGACTGGCCCGGGAACATCCGTCAGCTCGAGAACACTGTCGAGCGGGCGCTGGCGTTGAGCCCTGGGCGCTCTCAGCTCGACGTGAGCGTGCTGCCGCCAGACGTGCGCGGCGACCGGGTGGACGACCCGGCGATGTCGATCGCATTACCCGAGCAGGGACTCGACCTGGAACGCGAACTGGCGGCCGTCGAACGCGTCTACATCGCGCAGGCGCTCGTGCGCACTGAGCAGAACCGCAGTCGCGCGGCTGACCTGCTCGGCGTCAAACGCACGACGCTCGTCGAGAAGATCAAGCGCCTCGAACGGCTCGGAATGGGGCTAGAGTAGAAGCCGGAAGCCGGGCGGCAGGCGCTCACTCGTTCCCCGAGTCCCGAGTCCCGAGTCCCGTTCCCATTCCCTATTCCCGCTCGAGCACCACACACCCCATGGCACGCGGCGCATTCTGGACCATCATCGTCGACGATCAGCCGACAGCATTCCGCTCGCCCGTGCGTGAGGATTTGCTGCCGACCCTGAAACAACTGCAGCGGCAGCACCCCGGTGCGCTGATCAAGTGGTTCCAGCGCGGCCGTCTCTGGGAGACGCCGGGCGACGCCATGGACGCCAGCAGGCCGCCGCGTCGCGGGGCCGACTGGCGCCCGGGCGGCCAGCACAAGGACCCGCGCGATCAGTACAAGGTGCCTCGCGACGTGAAGCGCGCGCGCTGGGCATCGCAGGCGGCCGAAGGACGCGGGCCCTGGGTCAAGAGCCAGGATCGGACCGGCCCGGGTGGAGGTCGCGACGGATCGGCGAGAACGCGCCCGCCTGGTGCCGATTTCCGCGACCGTGGTCGCGATGGTGGCGGCCCGGACCGACCAGCCGGTTCGCGGGAGCGGCCAGCAGAGTCGCGCCAGAAGCCGACGGGATCGTGGGGCAAGCCTGCAGGGGGCGGCGCCCGGGAGAAGCCAGCCTGGTCGCGCGAACGGCCGAAGGGAACGTGGAGCAAGCCCGCGGGCGCCGGTGCTCGGGACAAACCGGGCGCCCCGCGTGAACGCGACTCCTCGAACCGGCCGCCGCGCAAGCCATTCGTCGCGCGAGAGGGCGACTCGCGGGAGCGCGCGCCGCGCGAGCCACGCAGCGACGCGCCAAGAGGCGACCGCGCCGGATGGCAGCCGAGTGGCGATCGGCCGTGGAAACCGAAGCCGACCGATGCTCGCGGCAGCAAGCCGGGCTGGAAGCCGGCGGGGGCCGGCGGCGGACGGCCATCGGGCGGGTTCACATCGCGGCCGTCGGGTGGGTCTGCAGGGCGACCACAAGGCGGTCCCGGCGGTAGACCGCCAAGTGGATTCGGCGGGCGGCCCCCGGGTGGATCGTCAGGTCGGCCGCCGAGCAGCGGCCCTCGCCAGGACTGGCGCGGCGACAGGCGGGAACGGTCCGACGGCCCTTCGCGGCCGACGGGCCAAACGCCCTCGGCATCGAAGAAGGGCCGCACCTGGCGTGCCGGCGAACTGCCGCCTGCCGACCGCAAGCGCAAGAAGGACGACGAGTAGCCCCGCGTGGTCATCCACGTCGTCCTGTTCCGGCCCAGACCGGACATCAGCGTAGAGGAGCGCGACCGGCTGTTCGAGTCGATGCGGGTCGCGGCACGCGAGATTCCCGAGGTGCGCGGCTTCAGGGTCGGGAAGCACCTCGACCCGGCGCCGCGGTACCGCCTCGGGGGCTTTCCGTCCTACCCGTGGAGTGCCGTGCTGGAGTTCGACGACGAGGCGGGATTGCAGGCCTATCTGACGCATCCGCTGCATCGCCAACTCGGCGAGCGCTTCAATGGCGCAGCGGAGTCGGCGCTCATCTACGACTACAAGGTGACCGACCAACTCATGTAGGGCCGGGGGGTCCGCCGGGCAAGGCCCGGCGGCTACGAAC
>JAEZDB010000113.1 GCA_023429855.1 Actinomycetes bacterium | reverse complement strand
GGCCCAGCCCTCGACGACGCCGCCCGAGCCGCTGGCGCCGCGCTGACCGACGGCGCCTCGGCGGTCGACTTCGCCGATGTCGCCCCCGCAGTCCGTGAGCGGGAGGAGCTCGGACGCGACCTGCGTGAGGCCATCGGCACCGAGCAGCTTTCGCTGGCGTTCCAGCCGATCGCCTCGATCCGCTCCGGGGCCGTGACCGGGGCGGAGGCGCTGCTGCGCTGGACCCACCCGGAGCGCGGCCCCATCGGACCGAACGAGTTCATCCCGGTCGCCGAGGCGTGCGGGCTCATCCTCCCCCTCGGGCGCTGGGTGCTGCAGGAGGCGTGCCGCGTCGCTGCGACCTGGCCGGTGGCACGCGACCCGCTGGTGGTCCACGTGAACATCTCGCCGGTCCAGTTGCGTGACGAGGGCCTGATCGACGACGTGCGGCAGGCGCTCGCCGACTCCGGTCTGCCGCCGACGCGGCTCTGCCTCGAGCTCACTGAGTCGGGCCTCTTCGACGACCTCGACGTCGCGGCGAAGCGAATCCTCGACCTGAACGGGCTCGACGTCCGCGTCGTCCTCGACGACTTCGGGACCGGCCACAGCTCGCTGCAGTGGCTGCAGCGGCTGCCCGTCTCGGCGCTCAAGATCGACCGCTCGTTCGTGAGCGGCGTCGACACGCGCCCCGTCGACCTCGCGATCGTGCAGGCCACGCTCGGGCTCGCTGCCTTGCTGGGGCTGGAGACCGTCGCTGAGGGCGTCGAGACGCGCGAGCAGCTCGCGGTGATGCGCGAACAGGGCTGCACGTCGATCCAGGGGTACCTGTTGCTGAGGCCTGTTCCCGCGCCAAGTTTCCGGTCGTGGCTGGAGGCCTATGAGCCTGCTCTCGACGACTCCGATCATCGGATGTTTTGACAGGCTTCTGGGCGTTTGTGCTGCATGCGCAGCGTTGAACAGTCGTCTGAGAAACGCGGCGTACCCGGTACGCCCCATGACCACCCGGCGTTGCGGCGAACTGCCAGCGTTTACGGGCTTTTGTGATGTTCGTCGGGAATTGCGACTTACCAGGAGACAGGCGTACGGTTGACCGGACCGGCGGCTGTCGTCTGGGGAGGAACGCCATGAGCCCTGAAGCAACACTGATCACCTTTCGTCACGCAAGCGACCTGGTGTCGGTCCTGCGCGCGGAAGGTCCGTGGGCGCACCCGGCCGACGGGGCCGCTGGCCTGATGCACGCGGTGCTGACCGAACTCGTGCGGCGCCGCCAGCAGCACCCGGTCCTGCTCTCCGACGGTGCCTTCACCACGGTCGAGCGGCTCACCCGCAAGGTCGCCGCTGCGCGCGGCTGCGACGCCACCGATGTGGCCGCCGCGCTGCTGCAGCTGCAGCAGGACCGGCTCGTCGAGTCGTGCGGCGCCGCCGTCGGTCAGACGCGCTGGCGCGCGACGGAGCACGCGATGTTCAGCGCGCGCTCCGTCCGCATCGCCGCTTAGCGCTGCTTGTCGAGCATCAGGGTCGTCACGATCGCCTCGTAGACGGCCGCGCCCGGCCCGCCTTCGGCGACGCAGACGTTGTCGTGCTCGGCGCGGGCGGCGGTGACGGCGTCGTCGCGCTCGGCGGCGCCGCCGACGAGCCAGAAGGCGCCGGTTGCGGCGGCCATGCCGACGTCTTCGGCGGAGTCGCCGACGCTGATCGTCTCGTCGATCTCGTAGCCCCGGATCCGCCGGTGGCGATCGACCGCGGCCGCCTTCGAGACCGACTCCGGTGCCAGGTGGTAGCTGCGGGGGAACTGCACGGCCGCGTCGAGCGTCGACTCGCCAGGGCCGCCCTGAAAGCCGGTGCCGCCCGTGGGGAGGCCGCCGACGTAGCCGTTGTCGATCAGGCGCAGGTCGCCGGAGCCGTGGTCGGCCAGCAGCTGCTGGGCGACGGCCACGTCGACGTCGCCGCGGAAGAGGACCGACACCTCGCGGCCCGTGTGCCAGGGCGTGTGGAGCTCGATGAAGCCGCTGAAGTGGTGGGTGAGCAGGTCAACGACGCCGCGCGACACCATCTGCTCGAAGACCGACCGGTCGTCGCCCGGTTGCAGCTCGCCGGTCTGCCAGAACTCCTCGCCGTCGACGACGAGCCCGCCGCCGATCTCAAAGGCGAACGCCGTGGAGCCCATCGCGCGGGCCGGCTCGCGCACGGTGTCGCGGCGGCGGCCGCTCACCGGGACGATCTCCACACCGGCGCGGTGCGCGGCCTCGATGGCGCGGGCCCCCATCAGGGAGACGGCACCCTCCTCGTCGTGGAAGAGCGAGCCGCCTCGGCCCACCATCGTCCCGTCGAGGTCGACGTACACGCAGCGCAACACGCCCGGCACGCTAGCGGCGCCCGCTCCGCCGCGCGTTTTCGCGCTCGACAGCTGCCTTACAGTTGTGTAACCTGCGCGCCCGTAGGTACCGCGTCCCTGTCCATCGGTACCCGGGGGAGCCACGATGAGCACCAGCACCGAGTCCACGGATGTGCCGACCACCACGGCACCGCATGAGGCGACCGGCGGCAGCGAGCCGGTCCGCGATACGCGCGTCCTGATCGTCGGTGCGGGCGTGTCGGGCATCTCGGTCGCGCACTACCTGCGCAAGGCCGGCATCCACGACTTCGCGATCGTCGAAGCGGCCGAGGACTTCGGCGGCACGTGGCGCGCCAACACGTATCCGGGCTGCGCCTGCGACGTGCCCTCGCTGCTCTACTCGTTCTCCTTCGCGCAGAACCCCAACTGGTCGCAGTTCTTCGCACCGCAGCCCGAGATCCAGGAGTACGTCAAGGGCGTTGCGCGCGACGAGGGGCTCGTCTCCGGACTCGTGAGCTTCAACACCGAGGCCACCGCGGCGCACTGGGACGAGGCCCAGCAGCGTTGGCTCGTCGAGACCACCCAGGGGCTCTACCGCGCGCAGTACGTCGTCGCAGCCACCGGCCCGCTCAACGAGCCGTCGCTGCCCGACGTGCCCGGCCTCGCGGACTTTCCCGGCGGCATCTTCCACACCGCCCGCTGGGACGCCTCGTTCGACCCCAAGGGCAAGCGGGTTGCCGTCGTCGGCACCGGCGCCTCCGGGATCCAGCTCGTCCCGAAGATCCAGCCGCAGGTCGACCAGCTCGTGCTGTTTCAGCGCACGCCCTCGTGGGTCCTGCCCCGCCCCGACCGCAAGATCACGAAGGTCGAGAAGCTCGCCCTGCGCTACGTCCCCGGGCTGCAGCGGCTCGTGCGCAACATTCTGCGGGTGGTGCTCGAGGGCCAGCAGATCGGGCAACGCCACCCCAAGGTGATGCAGCAGGCGCAGAAGCTCGGCCTGTGGAACCTGAAGCGGCAGGTCGCCGACCCCGAGCTGCGCCGCCAGCTCACGCCCAAGTTCACGCTCGGCTGCAAGCGGCTGATGATGTCGAACACCTACTACCCGGCGCTCACGGCGCCCAACGCGACGGTGGTGCCGCACGCGCTCGCCGAGGTGCGCGGCAACACGGTCGTCGGCGCCGACGGCTCCGAGCACGAGGTCGACGCGATCATCTTCGCCACCGGCTTCCACGTGACCGACCCGCCGGTCGCCTCCGCGGTGCGCGGACGCAGCGGCGCGACCCTCGCCGACGGCTGGGGCGAGAGCCCGCGCGCCTACCTCGGGACGATGGCGCCCGACGTGCCCAACGCGTTCGTGATGGTCGGGCCGAACCTCGGCAACGGCCACACCTCCGTGTTCCTGCCCGTCGAGGCGCAGGCCGGCTACATCGCCGACGCGATCAACACGGCCGCCGAGGCCGGGGTCGAAGCGTTTGAAGTGCGCCGCGACGTGCACGACGCCTGGAACACGGCCGTGCAGCGCGCGCTGCAGGGCACGGTGTGGAACGCGGGCGGCTGCGCCTCCTACTACCTCGATTCGACGGGCACCAACTCGACGATCTACCCGTGGACCACCTTCGACCTGCAGCGCCGCATGCGCCGCTTCAAGCTCGCCGACTTCCACAC
>JAEZDB010000101.1 GCA_023429855.1 Actinomycetes bacterium | reverse complement strand
GGTCCGGGCAGTCGCACGGCAGTGCAAGCACGGCAACTGCGGCCACGATCGGCGGAACGGCCCGCGCCCGCGAGCGCAGCGCTCGCGCCAGGCGGCCGGGCGGCTGGTTGGTTGCGCGGGCTGTCATCAGAACAACGTGGGCCGCGCGAACGCACCCGAGCCGGGGCGCGCGCCGGCGCCAGGGATGATCCCGGCGGCGTCGGTCCCGAGCCACTGCTCGAGCAGTGCCGAATAGACGCCGCGGAAGTCGCTGGTCGCACGCAGGTTGCCGTCGCGCATGAGTCCTGCCGCGGCGCTGCCGTAGCCGGCGAGCCCTGGGAACTCGCCGATCAGCCCCTGCCGCACCGACGGGCCGATCACAAACGCCGACCCGGCCGCTCCGTGGTCGCAGCCCGCCGAGCCGTTCTCAGCGGGTCGCCGCCCGAACTCGCTCCACACGAGCATCGCGACGCGGTCCTGCTGGCCGCGCGCGGTGAGGTCGGCCCAGAAAGCCTTGATCGCCTGCGTCGTGATCCGCAGGTTGCTCGAGAAGTTCGGCTCCTGGGCGCTGTGCGTGTCGTAGCCGCCGTGGCCGCGTAGGGCCACGCAGCGGATCGGCAGCGCCGATCCCGCGACGCGGGTGCCGAGCAGCCGGGCGGTGTCCTTGAGGCTGTCGACGAAGTAGCTCGAGTCTGCTGGGTAGGCGACGCCCGACGCCGTCGTCGTCGCCGCGGCCGTCATGTCGTCGACGAGCCGGAACGACGCGCCCGTCACCATCCGGGCCTGGTCGCGCTGGGCGTCGCCGCTCGCCTTCGCCGCGAGGGCGCGCAGTTCGTTGGTCGCGGCGGCGGCCACGCGGCCGGCGGCGCCGCGGTAGTCGTAGCGGTAGGAGTCGATGTCGTAGACGGCCGCCACCGGCACGTTGCTCGTGGCGAGCGCGGGGGAGAGCGAGCCGCCCATCGTCACGCCCTGAATCGGCACATCGCCGCGGCCGACGCGGTCGAGATAGCGCCCCATCCAGCCCGTCGTGCCGCCGACGTCGAGCGCGCCGACCTCCCAGAAGTGGCGGCTCGTGATGTGCGTGTAGTTTGGTGAGCTGTAGCCGATGGCGGGCGCCACGGCGACGCCGATCGCCGGGTCGTCCCACAGGTCGCGCAGCCCGGCGGCCGACGGATGCCACGACAGGCTCGGGTCTGCAGCGAACACGCTCGCGGCGCCGCGGTCGATCGCGGAGAGGCCCGGACGCAGCTCGGCGAGGCGCGCCTCGTGGCGGTGATCGCTCCCAAACGGCGCGAGCACGCTGAGGGCGTCCCAGCCGCCGTCGATGAAGACCGAGACCACGACCTTGTGCTCGCCCAGCGCGTCGTTGATGGCCGCCTCCACATGGTCGGCGCCGCCGAGGGCGCCGGCGCCGTAGACCGCCATGCCGAGGCCGAGCGAGCGCAGCATCATCGAACGGCGGGTCAGTCCCGTGCCGGCAGGATCGGGCATGCCCGGCTCGACCGTCGGCAGACCGGCGCCCGCGAGCGCGTGTGAGCGCGCGTAGTCCTGGCAGTGCTGTGCGGTGGGCGAGGACGACATCTAGCTCACCTGGAGATCGGGCGCTGCCGCCACGAGTTGACGGAGCGCGTTCTGCCGGTGCGCCAAGAAGCTCTCCAGCGACCCGTATGTGTCGCCGATCGCGCCACGAACCCAGGTTTCTTGGGAGACCCGGCGCAGCGCCGCTGCGTGATCGGCGGTGAGGACGGGGTCGCCCCAGACGGCGAGCGCCGACTCCACCGCGTCGGCTGGCGCCTCGGTCTTGCCGCGGTAGGTCGCACTCGTGACCTGCAGCCCACGCAGAACCTCCGACACGATGCCCCAGCGCGCGCTGTGCGTCGACGTGTTGAGCCACGCGCGGTCGTTCCACCCGGCCACGTTCGGCGGGTAGCCGAGCAGCTGCCCTGCGCTCGCAAGCCGGCTGATCCACGCGTCGGTGCTGATCCCTGGCGAGTCGCTCGCAGGAGTCCGGCGGCGAACACGACCGGCGACTTGATCATCGCCGGCCCCGCGTGCAGGTCGGGGTGGAGCAGGATGGCTTCGACGAGCGGACCGAGCTGCTCGCCGCGACTGCGGTAGAGCGCCTCGAGCTGGCGCTGCGTCTCGGCGCTCGGCTCCGTCGGGATAAAGGACGACCAGAGCTTGCGGACCACGAACGACGGGTGCAGCGGGTGGTCGACCACGGCGTGGACCGCGTCCTCCCATCCGAGGCGGCCGCTGCGCTCGTGGGGCGTGCCCGCAAAGATGGTCTTCACGCCGGAGTCGTGGCGGGCCGGGTCGTAGCGGAAGTTGTAGGGCCCGATGGCGTCGCTGTAGTCGTTGCGCCAGCCGGTGAGGGCGCGCGCCATCTCGCGCACGTCGTCCTCGGTGTAGGCGCCGCGGTCGGCGCCGAGCCCGTAGAGCTCCATCAGCTCGCGGCCGTAGTTCTCGTTCGGTGCGCCCCGCCGGTTGCTCGTGCCATCCAGGAACAGCAGCATCGCCGGGTCCTTCGTCACGTCGAGCAGGAGCTGGCGGAACGACCCGCGCCAGCTGCGCCGCAGCAGCTCGAGGTGCGGGCCCATCAGCGTGCGGTGGGCACCGTCCTCGCTCACGGCGAACCAGTCGTGGAGCACGAGGACCATCCGCTCCGTGAGCTGGTCGGTGCTGCGGACCTGGCGGTCGAGCAGGTCGAGGTGGGTGTGGCCGTACTTGTCGGCGGGGGCGAGCGCACCGCCGACGAGGAACGCGCCCGCCGGCGCTGGTCCGTCGAGGCGAACCGCGCCCGGTTCCATCAGCGCCTGCACGGCGCTGCGCAGCCCACCGGCGGCAACGGCTTGCGTCTGGCCGGGTCTGGGCCCGAAACCTGCACGGAAAAGGAGCCGCTGGGCCTGCTCAGGACCGAACGGTCCGGCGTAGGTCCGCAGTCCGTCGGTCGGCTCGGCCAGCGGCGGCGTGGGGAAGGCGTCGGCGCTTGGCGTCGTGACCGGGGGAGCGGCCACCGGGCCCGTAGGTGACGGCTTGGGCGCCACCACCGCGATCGGCTTGGGCTTGGGCTTGACGACGCGGCACTTGCGCCGCTTGGACTTCTTCGTCTTCAGGTCGCGCTTGGTGCAGACCGGAAGCTTCTTCGCCTTCTTCTTCTTGCTCTTCCCCTTGGTTGCCGCACGGCGGGCCGCAGCGAGCTGCGCGATCGGGTCGTCGCCACGCGCGAACGCGTCACGACCGATGTCGAGGCTGGCAGGGGGCATCTACAGGGGGGTGGGAGGTAGCGGCGCGGGCCGCGGTCGGAGGGTCAGGACAGACCGGCGACGCCCGCGCAGCTCAGAGCAGCTGCGGGCGGGCGAGACCACCGATGCCCGGAAGGATGGCAGCCGCGTCGGTGTCGAGCCACTGCTCCAGGATCGCGGCCTCGATGGACCGGAAATCGCTGGTGTGGCGAAGATTCTCGTCTTCTGTCAGACCGGAATCCGAAGCGCCGTAGGCCTTCAGGCCCGGGAACTCGCCGATGAGGCCCTGGCGCACGTTCTTGCCGATCACGAACGCGGCGCCCGCGGCACCGTGGTCAGACCCGCCAGAGCCGTTCTCCTCCGGGCGGCGGCCGAACTCGCTCCAGACGAGCATGAGCACGCGGTCGTCTTCGCCGCGGTTGCGCAGGTCTTGCCAGAACGCCTTGATCGCGTCGCAGTTGGCCTTGAGGTCCTCACCGAACGACGCGGCCTGGTCGCTGTGCGTGTCGTAGCCGCCCTGCGCGTTGACGGAGATGCAGCGGATCGGCAGCGCAGCACCGCTGATCCGGGTGTCGAGCAGTCGGGCGACGTCGCGCAGCTGGCGGGCGATGCCCTGCGGGTCGGCGCCGTAGAGACCGGCCGCAGGAGCGGGTGCGCCCTTCGCGCTCCCCAGGTCGTCGACGAGCTGGAACGACGCTTCGGCGACCATGCGCGAGGTCGCGAGCTGCGGGTCGGCGGTGGCGGTCTGGCCGAGGCCGCGGATCCGGTTGGTGGCGGCGTTTTCCATGCCGTCGATCCAGACGCCGGGGTACCAGAAGTTGTAGTCATCGATGTTGCCGACGGCCGCCACCGGCACGCGGTCCGTCGCCTGCGAGGGCGAGAGGTACCCGCCCATCGAAATGCCCTGGATCGGCACGTCGGGGCGGCCCACGCGGTCGAGGTAGCGGCCGAGCCAGCCGGTGGTGCCGCCCACGTCGAGGGCGCCGACCTCCCAGAAGTGGCGGCTCGTGAAGTGCGAGCCGTTGGCGTCGGGGTAGCCCGCGGCCGGGGCGACCGCGACGCCGACGTTCGGGTCGTCCCACAGGTCGCGCAGGCTGTTGGCAGCCGGGTGCCACGACAGGCTCGGATCGGCCGCGAACGGCGTGGCCGTGCGCGGGATCGCACCCGCGCCTGAGAGGCCAGGCCGCAGCTCAGCGGCCCGCGCCTCGTGTCTGTGGTCGGTACCGAACGGCGCGAGGACGCTGAGCGAGTCCCAGCCGCCGTCGAAGAAGACGGAGATGACGACCTTGTGCTCGGCGAGCGCGTCGTTGATCGCAGCCTCCACCGCGGCAGGTGCGTTCATGGCGCCAGCGCCGTACACGGCGACGCCCATGCCGAGCGATCGCAGCATCATCGAGCGGCGGGTCAACCCCGTGCCGGCAGGCGCGGGCATGCGGGCTTCGATCACGGGCTGGCCGTCGCGGGCGACGGCGTGGCGCGAGCGGTCCCGGTAGGAGCGGGCGTAGTTCTGGCAGTGCTTGTGCATGGCGAAATCTCGGAGACGGCCGTCAGGCGACCTGGTAGTCGGGGCACGTCGCGACGAGCATGCGAAGCGCGTGCTGGCGATCGGCCTTGCGGGCGTGGTCCGACCACGAGCTGACGCCGAGCGCGTCGGTGGCGAGGCCGTCGAGGGCGGCGCGGTGCTCCGCGGTGATCCAGGGGTTGCCCCAGAACTCGAGCGCGGACGCCACGGCTTGCGCCGGCGACTCGTCGGTCGGGTAGTCGTCGTGGTCGAGCTCGTGCTCGCGCACGTGGTTGGAGGCGGCAAACCACCGGTAGGAGTAGGTCGTCGTGTTGAGCCACGCCCGCTCGTTCCAGCCCGACACGTTCGGCGGGAACCACAGCGCTTGGCCAGCGCCGTCGCACAGCCACATCCAGGCGTCGTCGTCGATGCCGCGGCGGCGCGCGCGGAGCATGCCCGCGACAAAGGTGACCGGCGATTTCGTGACCGAGGGCCCGTTGTAGAGGTCGGGGTGCTGGAGGATCGCCTCGACAAGCGGCTCGAGCCGCTCGCCGGAGCTGCGGTAGAGCGCGGTCAGCTCGTCGAGGGTGACCTGCGTCGGCGGCGTCGGGATGAACGCGCCCCAGAGCTTGAGCGCCACGAACGACGCGTGCAGCGGGTGGTCGATGACGGCGTTCACGGTGTCGCGCCAGTCGAAGTTGCCGCGTCGCTCGTAGGAGGTGCCGCGGAAGAACACCTTCTCCTTCGCGTCCCAGCGCACCTTGTCGTGGCGGAAGTTGTAGAGCCCGACCTCGTCAGCCCAGTCGGCACGCCAGCCGGTGAGGGCGCGGGCCATCTCGCGGACGTCGGCCTCGGTGTAGGCGCCACGGTCGGCGCCGAGGCAGAACAGCTCCATCAGCTCGCGGGCGTAGTTCTCGTTCGGCGACCACTTCGTCGATTCGAGGCCGTTGAGCCACTCGAGCATCGCGGGGTCGACCGTCACCTTGAGCATCAGCTCGCGGAACGAACCACGCCACCCGTCGCGGCGCAGCTGGATCGACTCGCGCATGAACCGCGCGCTCGTGCCGGCCTGGCTGATCGCGAGCCAGTCGTGGAGGACCAGCGTCATGCGCTCACCGAGCTGGTCGGTCGAGCGCACGCACCGGTCGAGCCACTCCAGGTGGCCGTGGCCCCAGTGGTCCTCAGGGGCGAACTGGCCGCCCACGAGGCCGTCGCACGAAGGCGCAGGGCCGTCGAGCGTGACCGGGCCCGGGTTCATCAGGCGCGAGACGGCACCCTTGAGGCCGAGCGCGGCGAACTCCTCGGCCTGGCCGGGTGTGGGGCCGAACGCGCCGCGGAACAGCAAGCGCGTGGCCTGCTGCACGCCGAACGGGCCGGTGTATGGGCGCAGGCCGTCGGTGCGCTCCGCCGTCGGCGCCGTCGGGAACGCGTCTGGCGACGGCGTGGTGACGGGCGGCGCGGCGACCGGGCCCGTCGGCGAGGGCCGCGAGGGCTTCTTCGGCATCACGCACTTGCGCGGCTTCGCGAGCCTCTTGCGCTTGCTCTTCGGCAGCTTCTGGTTCTTCTTCCAGGCCTTCTGCTGCCTGAGGTCCTTCGCCGTGCAGGTCGGGACCTTCTTCTTCTTGCGCTTCTTCTTCGTCGTCTTCTTCTTGGTCGCTGCAAAGCGCTCGGCGGCCTGCGCGGCGTGCAGTCGGGCGGCCTCGTGAGGCGCCTGGAGGGGGTCGATCAAGACGGCGGGACTCATGGTGCGTGCGGGTCTTGTCGGTGCCCAGGTCCGACCGGCTGAGGAATGACCCTGGTATGTGGACCGTTGTTCGGCGGTATGGGGGCCGTCCAGCTTGCCGACGCCGTTACAGTCGAGGCCATGCCAGCTGGGACCCGTCTGTGCCGCCGATGACCCACGCCGTCGACGGGATCGCCGAACTTGCCGAGGTGCTGCGCTGGGCCGGCGCCGGGGCGACCGCCGCGCGCGTTCGCGCTGGCGAGCTGACGCCTCGCGATGTCGTCGCTGCGGCGCTGGCGCGGATCGAGGCCGACGACCCGAAGCTCAACGCCTTCATCCGCGTGCGCCGCGCCGAAGCGCTCGCCGAGGCCGACGCGGTTGCGGCGCGCCTGGCCGCCGGCGAGTTCCTACCGCTGGCGGGCGTGCCGGTCGCCGTGAAGGACGAGGTCCCGATGGAGGGCGTCGTCGTGACGAAGGGCAGCCGGGGCTACACGCACGTGCGTACGGAAGACGCCGACGTGATCAAGCTCGTGCGCGCCGCCGGCGGGGTGTTCGTCGGCGCGACCCGCACCCCGGAGCTGTGCCTGGTGCCCTACACCGAGTCTGCGCTCGGCGGCATCACCCGCAATCCGTGGGACCTGGACCGCACGCCCGGCGGGTCGAGCGGCGGCTCGGCGGCAGCCGTATCAGCCGGCGAAGCTGTCTGGGCATTGGGCTCGGATACCGGCGGTTCTATCCGTCAGCCAGCCGCTTATTGCGGTGTGGTAGGC
>JAEZDB010000017.1 GCA_023429855.1 Actinomycetes bacterium | reverse complement strand
GCTCCGGGTTTGCCACCAACGCTTGGTGGTAAACCCGGAGCCGTGCCAGCGGGAGCCGTTGCCGCCCGGAGCCCTGCCACCCACGGGCGGCCCAGGCCGCGCCCCTACTGCTCGGCGTAGGGCGCGTAGCGGCGGTGGAGCATGAGCTGGTTGCCGTCGGGGTCGGCGAAGATCGCCATGTTGCAGACGCCGGTGTCGAAGGTGTCGCCGAAGAAGACGACGCCTTTGGCCTCGAGCTCTTTGCGGGTCGCCGCGACGTCGTCGCACCGCAGCGGGTACGGGTTGCCCTGCTGCGCCACGAAGGGCATACCGTTCTTCTCCGGCTCCCAGATGGCGAAACACGTGTCGCCGGCCCACTGCTCGTACTCGGCGTTGGGATCGGGCCGCATGCCGAGCACGTCGCGGTAGAAGGTCCGCGCGCGGTCGGCGTCCTGCGAGGGGATGCCAAGGAAGTCCAGTCCGGTGATGCTCATGGGCGCAGCCTCCCACGCATAGCGGTCACCGAGTGACCGCTGTCGCAGCGCCCGTCGGGCCGGTAACGCGGGTACGCGTCGACGGCTGTCCTGACCGCCCGTTAGCGTGGACGGCATGCCGTGTTTCCTCGCCTTGCTCGCCCTCATCTCACCGAGGCTCGCGATCATCGTGATGGCGCTCTTCAGCGACAACCTCACGGACTCGATGGGGAACTGGTTCATTCCGTTCATCGGCTTCTTCCTGCTGCCGTGGACGACCCTCGCCTACGCCGGCTTCTGGGCGATGGGCACCAACGAGGTCTCGGGCTTTGAGTGGTTCCTGGTGGCCCTGGCCTTTCTCATCGACCTCGGCGCCCTCGGCGGCGGTCAGCGCGCGCGGTCGAGTCGCTCGAACCAGGGCGCCTACTAAGCCCCCGCAGGCAGTCGGCGTCACTGCGCGGGCGGCTTGACGCGGTCGATGTGCCCGAGCTCCCGCTCGGGCGCCACGGCGTCGCGCACGCGCCGCTTGAGCTCGGTGATCTCGGGGAAGCCGCCGTCGACGCGGCGGTCCCAGACCACGGTGCCGCCCGCCTCGATCGTGAAGACGCCGCCCGTTCCAGGGCGCAGCGCAACCTCGCTGAGCTCGGTCGGGAACGTCTGCAGCAGCTCCGACGCCATCCAGCTCGCCCGCAGGAGCCAGTTGCACTGCGTGCAGTAGGTGATCGCCACCGCCCTGTCGTTCGCCATGCGACCGAGTCTCGCACGGAGCGCTGCGCTTCCCGCGCGCGAGCGACGCGTCCACGCCGCGGACCGACGGTTCCTTTTGAACGTGCGTCGAACGCTTCTTGAATGTGGCTCACCACCCCGGGGGGACGTCGATTGCAGGCCCCGAAACGGTTCCGTAGCATCTGGTAAACGCGGTTTCTCCGAGCCGCTTTGTCCCATCCGCCGCAGTGTCCACGCGGCAGTACAAAAGGCCTCTTCGATGTCCCTGAAGTCCACCCTGGCTGGCGCCGTCGCGCTGGCCGCTCTGGTCGCTCCGACGGCCGCGCAGGCCGACCAGATCGGTCCCGACCCGACCGTCACCAGCATCCGCCAGAACGGCACCTTCGCCTACGACCGCATCGCCATCGGCGACGGCGCCACCCCCGGCTTCGGCAAGGCCCAGATCTGGGCTCCGAAAGACACGTCGCGCACCTACGGCGCCGTCGCGATCGCTCCGGGCTGGACCGAGAACATGCTGCAGATCCAGTGGCTCGGCCCCCGCCTCGCCAGCCACGGCTTCGCCGTCATCGCGTTCGACGTGACGAACACGTTCACCGACCTGCCGCCCGTCCGCGGTTCGCAGCTGCTGCGCGCCGTCGACTACTTCGTCAACACGAGCCCGTTCAAGTCGCGCATCGACGGCACGCGCGTTGCCGTGATGGGGCACTCGATGGGTGGTGGCGGTGCCCTCGAAGCGTCGTACCGTCGTCCTTCGCTGAAGGCCGCCGTGCCGCTCACGCCGTGGAGCCTCAACACGAACTTCAGCCGCAACACGGTGCCCACGATGATCATCTCGGCCCAGAACGACATCATCGCCCCGGTCGCGTCGCACACGAACAAGTTCTACAACTCGATTCCGGCTACCACGTCGAAGGCGCTCTTCGAGTACGCAGGTGCCGACCACTTCATCACCAACTCGGCCAACCCGACGGTCGGCGCCGGCGCCATCTCGTGGCTCAAGCGCTTCGTCGACGGCGACACGCGCTACAGCCAGTTCATCACGCCCTCGGCCACGTTCGCGCTGCCCGGCAAGCAGAGCAAGTACCTCACCAGCGGCACGCTCTAACACCCGTTCTCCTCAGGTGCGGCGGGTAGCACTCCGCACCTGATCGATCCCACCGGCCCCGGGTCGCGACCTGCCTTCGGCGGTCGCAGCCCGGGGCCGGTGTCGTAGGGTCGGCGGCGATGCGCACCGCGATCCTGTCGGACCTGCACGGCTTCCTCCCGGAGGTTCCCGCCTGCGATCTCTTGCTCCTCGGCGGCGATCTGTGTCCCGCGGTCGACCATGGTGTGGAGCGCCAGGCAGCGTGGCTCGACGGGCCGTTCCGCGCGTGGCTCGAAGCGGCGCCGGCGGCCGCGATCGTCGGCATTGCCGGCAACCACGACTTCGTCTTCGAGCGCCGTCCCGAGCTGGTCCCGTCGGACCTGCCGTGGACGTACCTTGAAGACGCGGCCACCGAGGTCGGCGGCCTCACGATCTGGGGTTCGCCGTGGACGCCGTGGTTCCACGACTGGGCGTTCAACGCGCCGCGCGCTGGCGGCGAGGACGACCTCGCGGCACGCTACGGCGGCATCGAGCCGGGGACCGACGTGCTGCTCGTCCACGGCCCGCCGCGCCGCTACGGCGACCGGACCACAGCGGGTGTCGACGCCGGTTCGACGGCCTTGCTCGATGCGATCGACCGCGTGCAGCCGCAGCTCTGCGCCTTCGGCCACATCCACGAAGCCCGCGGCAGCTGGACCCGCGGGGTGTCGCAGCTCGTGAATGCCGCCGCGGTCGACGCGTTCTACGACCTGCGGCCCGATGCCGCCGTGGTCGTCGACCTCGCCGCCTGACGCCGAGGCATCGCGCGAGCCTCTCCGGCTGCAAGCAGAGCGTGGCAGACGACGTACGCGGCGGTGCGCGGGGAGCGCTGAGCCGCGTCAGGCCGCTTCGCGCTGCTCCGGCTCAAAAGGGCCTTGGCCTGCGCCTTGCTCGTCTTCGACGGGGCTCAGCACGCCGACGGTCGTTTCGGCTTCGACGAGCGCATTCCAGCGCGGAAGCACCGCTTCGAACGCCTCGAAGATCTCGGCGTCGAGCTTGACGCCGGCGTCTTCGCTCATGATCGCGACGACCTTGGCCGGGGGCAGGGCCTCGCGGTAGGGCCGCTCGGCGCTCAGGGCCTCGCCCACGTCGGCGACGGCAAGGATGCGGTCGTCGAGGCTGAGGTCGTCGGCGGTGAGGCCGTGCGGGTAGCCGCTGCCATCGAGGCGCTCGTGGTGCGTGAGCGCAAGGCGGGCCATATCGGTGAGGACCGGAATGCGGTTGAGTACGCCGTGGCCGGCCTCGGGGTGGCCGCGCATGAGCAGCCACTCGTCGGAGGTCAGCTTGCCGGGCTTGTCGAGGATCATGTTCGAGATCCCGAGCTTGCCCAGGTCGTGCAGCTGCCCGGCGCGATAGAGGCGACCCGCTTCGGCCTCGGAGAAGTTCATCTCGAGTGCGAGCAATGCGGCGAGCTGGGCGACGCCCCGGGAGTGGCGAGCCGTGTACGGCGTCTTGGCGTCGACGATCTGACCGAACGCGTCAGCCACCGAGTCGAGGCGCGCGTCGTCGACGGCGATCGCGGCGGAACGCGGCTCGAGGGCGCGCACGTCGGGGCGTGCGAGCCCGCCCCAGAACGTCTCGTCGCCTGCGGCCGCGACGACGATGTCGACCAACGCCGGATCGAACCACTTGCCGCGGCGTTGCACGGCCATCTCGACGGCGGCGTCGCGGCCGCCGCTGATCCAGAAGACCTCGAGCGTCTGCGCGAGACACATGATCCGGCCGAGCAGCGGAATTTGCTCGCCTTTGAGTCCGTAGGGGTAGCCGCCGCCGTCCCAGTGCTCGTCGAGTGCCTTGATCGCGTGGGCGGTGTCGACACCGAGGCCGATGCCGAGGGCGATCTGCGCGCCGCGCTCGCAGCGCAGCTCGGTGAGATGAGCGGCGCCGGCGGCGCCGCTGGCGACGAGCGCTCGGACGCGGCCAAGTTTGGTCCGCACGCTGGCGCCCGGCGCGGTGTGACGCAGCGTGTGGATGGCGGAGACGGTTTTGCTGCGGTGGTCCTGCCCGCGGCGCGTGGCCTTCACGAGGCCGTCGTCGTTGCCGTAGAGCTCGGCGATCGGTGCCGCGTTGACCGAGCATCCAGCGTCCTTGAGCAGGAGCGCGTAGTAGAGCGCGGTGCGGTCTTCGTCGGGGATCGAGAGCCGCTCGGCGATGCGCATGCCGAGCAGGCAAGAGCGCTCGGAGTGGCCGGCGGGGTGGCCTTCGGTCAGGTCGAGGGCGTGCGAGAGGCCCGCGAGGACGTCGGAGAGGTGGAGCTCCACACCACTGTTCTCGGCGTCTGGCGGTCTGCAACCGACGCCGTGCACCGACTGGCTGGACCAACGTCGTACCCCGACGGGCGGCTCAGCCGTGTTGACCGCCGGGATAGCGCTCAGTCGATCAGCGGCAGCACGAGCTGCGCGGCGTCCTTCGGCGGCTTCGCCGGCTCGGCCACGCGGACCGGCGCCTCGCCGAACGCCGCGCTGCGCACACCGAGCAGGCGGACGGCCGCGGTGATGCCCTCGCGCTCCAGCAGCTCGCAGGCGAGGCGGCGGACGGTCGCGGGGTCGCGCGTGGGGCGGGGCAGCGTGACGGCCCGGGTGATCGTCGTCCAGTCCGACAGCCGGACCTTGATGCCGATCGTGCGGCCGGCGAGGTCCTTGCGCTCGAGGTCGTCGCAGAGGCGGGTCGCAAGCTCGCCGAGCGACGCCAGGAGCTGAGCCGGGTCCGCGACGTCCTGCGGGAAGGTGGTCTCCCGCGAGCACGACTTGACCTCGCGCGAGACCTTGACGGCCGACACGTCGCGGAAGTGCGCGAGCGCGTGGAGTCGCGGCCCGGAGCCGGTGCCGATCGCCGCGGTGAGCTCGTCGACGGAACGGCGCTGCAGCTGGCCGATCGTCGTGATGCCGAGTTCCGCGAGGCGTTCGGCCGTGCGGGGACCGATGCCCTGCAGCTTGCGGACCGAGTCGCCGGCGAACTGCTCGCAGGCTTGCTCGCGCGAGAGGACGGCGAACCCGCGCGGCTTGGCTGCCCCGCTGGTGGTCTTGGCGACCAGCCGGCTCGGCCCGACGCCGACGGAGATGACCATGCCCGTCGCCTCTTCGACGGCGGCGATCATCGCGCGCAGCGCCGAGAGCGGTTTGTCGACGTCGGTGAGGTCGACGTAGGCCTCATCGATGCCGGCCTGCTGCACGACCGGGAACCGCTCGCGGACGAGGGTCCACACCCGGCCGCTGATCTCGCGGTAGCGGGCCATGTCGGGCGGGAGCACGATCGCGGTCGGGCAGAGCGATCGGGCTCGTGCCATGGGCATCGCCGAGTCGACGCCGAATGCCCGCGCTTCGTAGCTGGCCGTCGTGACGACCGAACGCGGCCCGAGCCCGCCGACGATCAGCGGCTTGCCGCGCAGGTCGGGGCGTCGGAGCAGCTCGGCGGACGCGTAGAACGCGTCGATGTCGAGGTGGGCGATGACGCGCCGCGGCCCGTCGCCTCCATCGGGGGCGCCGGGCCGGGCAGGTTGGTCGGCGAGCGGCGTGCCGCGCATAACCAGAGCTTACGAGGGCGAACGGATGTTCCCCCGCGTGGCGTGGTGTTCAGCCGGGGGTCAGCGGCACTTAGCGACGCGCTGGGTGGCCGTGTCGCGCAGGACGCCGGCCGAGTCCGTCACGGCGAGCTTCAGCGTGATCGTCGACTTCTTGGCGCACTTCGGCACCTTGACGGTGGCGCGCACGGCCGCGCCGGCAGCCTTGAAGTCGAAGCTGCTGCGCGACACGGTTTTGCAGCGGCCGCGCTTGCAGCGCTCGAAGCTGATGGCGCCGGTGCCGGTCGCACCGATCAGCGACGAGGTCAGCGTGAGCTTGCCCACGCGCTTCTTGCTCGGAGCGCGGTTGACCTTTGCGTCGAACAGCCCGATGCCCACGCCGCCGGCAGGAGCTTTGGCCGTGCGGCTCGTGCCGCCCGTAACTGGTGTCGTCGCGTTGGTCGGCGTCGTCGACGTGCGGGCCGTCGTCGGACCGGTCGGCACGTAGGTGCTGCCCGACATCGTGGCGGCGATCCAGTCGATGACGGCCGTCACGCGGGTCTCGAACGAGGGAGCGAATGCGCCGCCCGTCGCCGCGTCGCACGGGTCGGGGCCCGTCGAGGTGATACCCCAAAGGACTGGGGTGTTGCCCTGCGTCGGGTCAAAGCGGACGAGCGGGCCACCTGAGTCGCCGAAGCACGTGGCTTGGTGGGCGCTACCCGGGAGGTAGCAGTCGGCGTAGGCGCCCGAGCCCGGGTTGTAGGCGGCGCAGGCGGTGGGATTGACCTGCTCGAGGCGCCCGGTGCGGAGCGTGCCGCTCGAGGCCGTGTTGTTGGTCAGGGATCGGCCGAAGCCGGCGACGTTGTCGGAGGTGCCGGCGACGTAGGAGCTGGCGCGCAACGGATCAGGGAGGGCAAAGGGCGTGGCCGGGACGGTCGTCTTGAGCTCGATGAGCGCGGCGTCCCACGAGGCGTTGGTCCAGCTGAAGCCCGGGTGCACTTTGGTCGACACGGCCTCGATGAGCTGGTCGCCGGCCGTTGAGACGGAGGTGACGCCCGAGGCGACGTAGACCTCACCCGGGGCGATCGGCTTCGTCGCGTCGCCCGATTCGGCGAGGCAGTGGGCGGCGGTGGCGACCCAGTTCGGGGCGATCAGCGTGCCGGTGCAGAGGCGCGTGCCCTCGGCGTCGGTGGCGAAGACGGCCACGACGGCGCTCCAGCGGCCGGTATTGGCCACATCGAGGTTCGTAGCGCCGGTGCCGCTGATGATGCGGCCCTCCGCTGCGGTTGCCGCAGCGGGGGTGAGCGCGACGAGCGCGCTGACGAACGTGGACACCACCAGGGCGGTGCGGCCGATCCGTGGCCTCTTCGTCGTCTTTTGGGACGAGGGGGCTCCATGCCCCAGCCGGACGAACCGGCGCCGGATGATTTCCATGGCCAACTCATCGGGTGGTTGGACCGGTGGCGGGAGCGGCGTCCGGACGGGCGTCCGATCGGGGGACGGGTGCTGGTCGCCGTCGGGGCGATGTGCATGGGGGGCATCCTGCTGTTTTGCAGGCTATTCCACGGTTTCTGGACGTCTTTCCAGGGTCCCGGCTGTTCGGTTTGACGACGGCATGAGGGACGCCTAAGCGGACAGCGTCGTCCGGCGGTTGACCGGTTGGCCGGGGCTGGTTGGCCGGTGTGCAAGCGCTGTCGCGGACTCGCCCCCTCGGGTTGCTCCACCGCCATCGGGCGCTGCGGGGTCACCGGGCGAGGGTCCGGTGCGAGCGCCGAAAAGCGGCGTTCGCGGCGGAGGCCTTGGGTGGCGCGGGGCGAGGGTCCGGTGCGAGCGCCGAAGAGCGGCGTTCGCGGCGGAGGCCTGAAACGCGAAAGCCCCGCATAGAGCGGGGCTTTCGACCTGAGTGCGGATGAGAGGACTCGAACCTCCACGGGATTGCTCCCACACGGACCTGAACCGTGCGCGTCTACCAATTCCGCCACATCCGCGTGGCAGGGCGCTGGACGATACCTGAAGCAGCCGAACGTGGCGTTGTCGCTCGCTCGCACGCGCGCGCGAGAGGCATCGCCGAGCAGCCACTGCACCGGAGCGCAGGGCACGACGCGCGCTCCGCCAGCCTTTGCTACGGTTGACGCCGTCCTGCCGCCATCGTCTAGGGGACTAGGACGCTGCCCTCTCACGGCGGAAACCGGGGTTCGAATCCCCGTGGCGGTACTGCACAAAGGCCTCGCTCAGCGAGGCCTTTGTCGTTCTGGGACTGATGTGAGGCGCCCGCCCGCGAGCATGAGCGTGCGGTGGCGCAGGGCGCGCAGGACGCGCTCGTCGTGGCTCACGACGACCAGCGCCGCGCCGCTGGCGGCGGCGCCGCGGAGGAGGTCGAGCACACCTCCGGTGCTCATCGAATCCAGGGCCGACGTCGGCTCGTCGGCAAGGAGGACGGCGGGACCGGCGATCATCGACCGCACGATCGCCACGCGCTGACACTGCCCGATCGAGAGCATGCCCGGGCGAGCGTCGAGCGGGAGTCCGTGCAAGCCGACGCTCCGCAGGGCCTTCGCCGCGCGCTCGCGCCGCGCCGTGCGACTGAGGCGCGCGCCCCGCCCAGGCGCCGTAAGCGGCTCAGTGATCGACCGCCAGATCGGCCAGCGTTCGTCGAGCGCGCCCACCGGGTCCTGAAACACCTGCTGCACGAAACCCGGCCGCGGCAGCACACGACGGGCCTTGCTCCGCGCGCCCCAAACCGGCTCGCCGTCCATCAGCAGCTCCCCCGCGTCGGGGCGCTCCAGCCCCGCGAGGGCTCGCAACAAGGTCGACTTCCCCGACCCTGAAGCCCCGCCGACGCCGACGATCTCGCCGGCAAACAGCTCCAGGTCGACGCCGCGCAGCACGGGGGCGTCACCGTACGCGCGGTGCGCCCCGTGCAGCTCGAGCACGGGGGCCATCAGCGCAGCTGCTCCGCGAGCAACGCTCGCGTGTAGGGGTGCTCTGGCGCCTCCAGCAGCGCTGAGGTCGGGCCGATCTCGACGATCTGGCCGCCGTGCATCACCGCGATCCGGTCGGCGTGTGCGCTGACCTGGGCCAGGTCGTGGCTGATCAGCAGGAGCGCCCGCGCCTCCGAACTGCACAGCTGACGCAGGATGCCGTCGGCCAGATGGGCGTCGAGCGCGCTCGTCGGCTCGTCGGCGATCACCAGCGGCGGATCGAACGCGCAGGCGGCGGCGATCGTCGCGCGCTGCAGCATGCCGCCGCTCCACTGGTGCGGCCGCTGGCGGGCGCGTCGCTCGGCGTCGTCGATGCCGTTGCGCGCCAGCAGCTCGACGACACGCCCCGGCGGCGGCTGCTCGCCGTGCGCCCGCCACGCCTCGGCGACATGCCGCTCGAGCGAGTGGACCGGATTGCAGGCGGCGAACGGGTTCTGCGACACGACGCCGACGGTTCGGCCGCGCAGCCGCCGCAGCACCACGTCTGGGGCGCCCACCACCTGCGTGCCGCCGAGCAGGATCGAGCCCGAAACCGCGGCGCCACGGGGGAGAAGGCCGGTGATCGCGCGGGCCAGCGTCGACTTCCCGCAGCCAGAGGCGCCGACGAGCGCCACACACTCGCCGCGATGCACGGCGAGACTCACGCCGCGGACGCACGGCTGGGCGCCGCGGTACCCGGCGGCGACGTCGTTGACGACGAGCAACGGCGCACCCGTCGGCGCGGCCATCAACCCGGTCATCGGCCCGCTCGCTCACGCTGAGCGTCGCGCAGTGCGTCGCCGCAGAGATTTGCGGCCATCACCGACAGGACGATCGCCACGGCCGGTGCGGCGAGCAGCCACGGCGCCGTCGTGAACAGCCCTCGCGACTCCGACAGCATCGCGCCCCATTCCGCGGCCGGCGGCTGCGCGCCGAGCCCCAGGAACGACAGTCCCGCGATGGCGACGACGACCTCGCCGAGATTCAGCGCCGCGAGCACGCCGAGGTGGGTTACCGCGCCGGGCAACACGTGGCCGCGGACGATCGTGACCCAGCGCAGGCCACTCATCCGCGCGGCGATCACGTCGGGCCGCGCCCGCGCACCCTGGACGACGCTGCGGGTGATCCGCGCGTACGGCGCCCACGAGGCGGCGACGAGCGCAATCAGGAGGTTCTCGAAGCCAGGCCCGAGCATGCCGATCGTCGCGAGCGCCAGGACGAGCGCGGGCAGGGCCAGCATCACGTCAACGAGCCGCATCAGCGCGCCGCCGACGAGACCGCCGCGCATGCCAGCGACGAGCCCGACGACCAAACCGAGGGTGAGGGCTCCCGCGAACACGAGCACGGCCGCGACCAGCGAGCGGCGCCCGCCGTCGAGGAGCCGCGCAAGCTGGTCACGCCCGAACTGGTCGGTCCCCAACAGGTTGCTGCTGCTTGGGCCCTGGAGCTTGCGGGCGTAGTCGACCTGGTCGGGCGCGGCACTTGCGAGCAACGGCCCGAAGACCACCGCCGTTGCGAGCAAGACCGCAAGCCCCGCGCCGACACGGCCTGAGCGGGTCGACAGCGCGAGACGCATCAACGACGGCCGGCGCGTGGCGACGACGACCGGCTCGTCAAATCCGAGGGACAAAGCGCGGACCGCCGTCACCGGACTGAACTCCCGCTGCCGGCTGCAACGCGGGGATCGATCCGCGCGCCCACCGCGTCGACGATCAAGCTCGTCACGACGTAGAGCAGGACCGCCATCAACGTGAATCCCTGGACTACCGGGAGGTCGCGGGCGCCGATCGCCTCCACGGCGTAGCGCCCGATTCCCGGCCACGTAAAGACCGTCTCAACGATCGCGGCCCCCCCGAGCACGGCACCGACGCTCATCCCGACGGCCGTCAGGAACGGGAGCGCGGCGTTCGGTAGTGCATGGACCAAGAGCTGCCGCGCAGGCGAGGCGCCGCGGGCCGACGCGACCAGCACGTACGGAGCGGTAAGCGCTTCGAGCAAACCGGCTCTCAGGAGCCGTGCCCACGCCGGCGCGATCGCCACGGCCAGGCAGAGCGCGGGGAGCAGCGCCGTGCCGAGCGACCCGTTGCTGACGACCGACCCGTAGCCGGCGCCGACCACAACCACCTCGAGCATGACCAG
This sequence comes from Actinomycetes bacterium, assembly GCA_023429855.1. GTDB lineage: Bacteria > Actinomycetota > Thermoleophilia > Solirubrobacterales > Solirubrobacteraceae > JAGIBJ01. The sequence continues at coordinate 135 of JAEZDB010000017.1, read as the reverse complement.
TCCGACGAGAAACGCGGGGAGCGCAGCGAACAGCAGCGTCACGCCGCGGAGCAGCTCGTCGGGCCAGCGCCCGCGGAACGCCGCGCCAAGCAGCGCGGCGGCGACCGCGGTCACCAAGGCGATGCCGCGCGCGCA
>JAEZDB010000442.1 GCA_023429855.1 Actinomycetes bacterium | reverse complement strand
ATGCCATGCCAGCGTGGCCAACGCCACTACGGCGCCGGCACCGCGATCGCGTCTGAAAGCCCCCACCCCCGCCACCTCAAACGCGATCCCACACGGACGGGGCGCTCCCGAACCATGCGATTCCGTGTTTGAGGGGGGGCGAATTTCGGATCGCCAAACCCTCTTACTAATAGATGACCAATTTTGATCCGAGCGATTGGCGGGCACGCCGCGCCGCCCTCCAAGCGTTCCTGGCAAGCAATTTCAGCGCGGCGGGCACGGCCGACCTTCGCGCGCTGGGCTTCTCACCGAAGGCCATCGACCGTTTGCGCACGGGCGGCTGGATCCATCGCCGTTGCCGTGGCGTGTACGTCGGGGCGGGCGGCCCGCAGACGCTCGAAACCGATTTGCGCTGTGCTTTGCTGCGCAGCGGGCCCACGTCGTCGCTCACACGCCGATCGGCCGCCCACTTCCTCGGCCACCTACGGTTCCCGGCGGCGGTGCCGCAGGTGCTCGTACCGGGCGATTCAGGCTTTCTCGAGGACCCAGAGCTCGAGCGTCACGGAGCCACCGACCTCGAGCCGGGCGACATCATCGTTCACCGCGGGCTCCGCACCACCTCGCCGTACCGCACGATCCTTCACCTCGCAGCCGATGCGAGTGAGAAGACCGGTCGGCAGCGCGACGCCAGTGAGCGAGTCCTGCGTTGGGCGCTGCGGTCGATGTCGAATGCCGACCATGGGCTGGTCGGTCGACTCCGCGCGAAGCTCGACCACGCTCCGTTCGCTGGCTCCGCGGTGCTACGGGCCCAGATCGGCGCCGACCTGCAGAAGACGGCGGTGATCCGCAGCAGCGTCGAGGACCGGTTCGTGGAGCTGTGCAAGCGCTACGGCATCCCGGTTCCGGAGACCAACGTCGTCGTCCACGGCATCGAACTCGACGTGTACTGGCGCGAACACGGCGCCTACCTCGAGCTCGACACGTTCGAGACCCACGGTGGCGAGATCTCCTTCGAACGCGACCGCGCCGACGCCGGGGTCCTCGGTCGACACGGCCTCCGCGGCTTTCCCGTGACCGATCGCCGCATCGACCACGAAGCGGACGACGTCGCCGCGGACGTCCTCGGCCTACTCGGGCTGCTTACCGCTTCTTCTTCGCTTTCAGCGGCTTGAGCGGCGCTTTGAGCGTGAGCGGCTGGCGGACCCGCGGGAGCGCGTCCTTCTTCGGATTCACCTTGTGGACGAGGATGATCTGGTCGCCCTTCTTGAACTTGCCCTTGATGGTGAACGACACCGTCTTGCCGTGCTTGAGCGTGAGGTAGCGCAGGCGGCGCTCCTTGACCGGCTTGGCCTTCTTGCCCTTGGCCGGCTTCTTGGCTTTGGCGAGGTAGGAGACGGCGAAGCGCGGCTGGATCGTCTGCGTGACCGTCTTGTAGACGGGGGTCTTCTTGCGGACGACCTTGCCGTTCTTCTTGACGAGCTTGCCGTTCTTGTCGCGGACGGCGACCATCTTGTAGCGGTAGACCTTGCGCTTGACGACCTTGCCGTTCTTGCGGACGGCCTTGCCGTTCTTCTTCACGGTCACGAGCTTGAAGACGCGCGTCTTGATCTTCTTCGTCGTCTTGTAGTCGTTGCATGCCAGCGAGGCGCGCAGGATCTGCGACGACGTCTTCCGGTTGGCGGCCAGGCGCAGCTTCGTCTTGCCGCGCAGGTTCACGGTGCACGTCTTCGGCGGCGAGGCCGGCTTGGCGAGCAGCTCCGCGCAGTCGCCGGTGATCGGCACTGAGCAGCGATACACCCTGGACTTGGCGGTCTTCGGCACCTGCGCCCACACGTCGACGTGCGGAATCTCCGGCCCGTTCTTGATACAGACCTCAGCCTTGCCGTAGGCGTTCGTGTCGTTGTTGGTCTGGCGGCCGTCGGGCGTGATCAGCACGAGCGTGGCCGCCTCGAGCGGGTTGCCGTCGTAGCCGACCGCCCCGGCGACGCAGGTATCGCCGGCTTTCGTCGGACGCAGGTCGAGCGGCAACAGCGCCGCAGGCGGCGTCTCACCGGCCGAGCACAGCGCCAGCCGGCCGTGCTTGAACGCCGTGCCGTTGGCCAACTGCTGCGCCCAGCGCAGCGACGCCCGCTGCATCGCCTGGCCGGTCGTGTTGGGCGAGCCGTCGGCGTAGCGCAGTACGCCCATGTAGCCCTCACTGATCGTCTCTCGGTCGGTCTCCGACCCGGTGATCGCGTAGATCAAGAACTGGTTGACGTTGCAGTCGCTGCGCGCGAGCGCGTCGGCGCTCAGCATCTGGTTGGCCGCGCGCGCCGCGTCCGACGGCATGCCTTCGTACGCGTGCGCGGCGCCAGGCCCGGTGTAGCTGGCGGGCTGCCCCGTCTCGGTGATCTGGATCGGGATGTCGCCGCGGCCGAGCTGGCCGAGCTTGGCGCGCATGCTCGTCGTGAGGCCGACGATCGCATTCGACGTGGGCGCGTAAGGGTGGAACGCGATCCCGTCGATCGAATTGCCGGCGCCGTTGGCCCAGAACGCGTCGAGGTAGGCGTTGGCGTCGGGCCAGCCGATACTCGCCAGCACATAGGCGTCGGGCTGAGCTGCCTTGAGCCGCGGGTAGAGGTACTGCATCAGGCGCGCATACGGCGGCGGATCCGTCTTGCCCGTCCAGAAGTGGACCGAGTTGACCTCGTTCCAGATCTCGTAGTCGTAGGTCGGCAGGTACGGCAGCCCCGGGTTCTCCTTCCAGAAGTCGCCGTTTGGCCCGTAGCGCTTGGCGAACGCGACCGCCCAGTCAGTGAAGTTGGCGAACTGCTCGTCGGGCAGACGCGAGCCACCCGCGTACGCCCAACCAGGCGAGCCGGTAAAGGTCGGCTGGGCCCGGATGCCGTAGAGCGCCAGCATCTTCATCTGGAAGTCGATGGAGTTGCGGTGGTCGCCCGTGTTCCACGTGTAGGTGTGGACGCCGTTGACGGGCGCCTTCGGCTCGGCGAGGAACCAGTTCACGTCGTGGCGAGCGACCTTGACGCCGCCGTCCTTCAGCGGCTGCAGGAACGACGGCCAGCGCGACTCAGCGATCGTCGCGTCCTTCACGAGCGGCTGCATGTTGACGCCGAGGTACTCGGGGCTCTCGGCCGCGATCGCGGGCGGGCCGACGGCGAGCGTCGCGGCGAACACGGCCAAGGCCGCGCTCACTGCCGTCACGAGGGTTTGGAGGGGAGCGCGCACGGAGCGACCGACCGTAGCAGCGCACCAGGCCGACGAAAACCGCTATTTGGCGCGTTTAACCTTCACCGCGAAAGACGCGCGCAACCGGGGGACGCCGATCGTGGGCGCAGCCCGGTGCACAACGACCACGCGCTCGCCCGGCCGGACCCCGGGGACGCCGACCAATCGGGGTTTGCCCACGGTCAGCCAAAGGGTGCGAACGGTCTTCTCTGCGGCGCCTTTGCTCTTGCGGTTCACCGCGACCTTGACCCGCGCGCCGTTGGGAGCCGTGTTGCATCTCACGCTTGCGACCAGACGTTGGCGCCCCCGCGACCCCTTGGCGTTGCGCGTCCACTTGCGGGCGCTGAGCTTGAGGCTCCACGTGCACGGCTTCGGCGGCTTCGGCGCAGCCGGCGGCGACGGAGCCACCGCCCCCGGGCCGGGGTCGACGATGCCAGCCGTGCTGCGCGCCGAGACGGTGGCGTCGCCAGGGCGCAGTTCGACGCCCGCCAGGCAGCCGACGCCCGCGATGTCGCAGTCGACGATGCCGGTCCGCCCGGTCTGGCCGACGTCGGCGAGGATGCGGAACGGTCTGCCGCGCAGCTCGTCGGGGACGCATTGCTGCGCCTCGCCGCGCGCGTTCGTCCGCGCCTGAGCCACTTGGTTCCCGGTCGCCGCGTCGTAGAACCGCAGGTAGGCGGACTCGAGCGGATTGCCGTCGTAGCTCGTCACGACTTTGGCGCAGCCGGGCTCCAGCCCCGTGAACGCGCCGTCGATCTTGAGCATCGACGCTGCCGGGCTCACGCCACCGCCGCACTCGGCCGTCGACGCCGGAGCGCCAGGGCCGCCGGCGTCGAACCGCGCCGCCCACC
>JAEZDB010000285.1 GCA_023429855.1 Actinomycetes bacterium | reverse complement strand
CCGCCTTTCGGCGGCGCAGCGAACTGATGCCCTCGTCGCGGCCGACGCTTCCGCCGCGCAGCGCCTCGGCGCTGAGGGAAGTGTGTGCCCTAGAGGAAGGGGTTGTCCATGTCGAAGCCGCCAAAGCCACCGCCAGTGCTCGACGAGCTCGGTGCCGTCGCGCGTGCGGGAGCAGGCTCGCGTGCAGGAGCCGCCGCCTGCGCCGCCGGCTGCGGGGCGCCGGGTCCGAGGTAGCGGTAGCCGAAGCCGCGGACCGTCTCGATCGGCACCTCGTCGGCCGGGAGGACCGACTCGAGCTTGCGCCGCAGGTAGCCCACGTACAGCTTGACCTGCTCGGGCGCGGCACGGTCGTTGCCCCATACCAGCTCTAGCAGCCGGTCGCGGCCGATGACTTCGCCGGGGTGGCGGACCAGCGTGTGCAGCAGGCGGAACTCGAGCGGCGTGAGGTGGACCGGCTGACCGGAGACCGCCACCGTCGCGGTGATCGGGTCGATGGCGACGAGTCCGTCGTCGATCGCCTGCGGCGCCTCGGCGCTGGCGTCCGTCGAGCGGCGCAGGATCGCGTCGATGCGGGCGAGCAGCTCCTGGCGGCCAAAGGGCTTGGTCACGTAGTCGTCGGCGCCGGATTTGAGTCCGCGCACCTTCTCCAGCTCCGTCGACGCGGCGGTGAGCATGATCACGGGGACGTCGGTCACGTCGCGGATCCGCTGCAGCGTCTGCCAGCCGTCGATGTCGGGCATCGTCACGTCGAGCAGAACGAGGTCCGGCACGTCGCTGAAGATGTGCCGCAGCGCGGCACGGCCGTCGACGGCCTCAGACACGTCGTACCCGGCGCGTTCGAGGAGCAGCCGAACAAGGCTGCGGACGTCTGGTTCGTCGTCTACGACGAGAACTTGGTGTTGGGTCATCGTGCTGCCCCTCCCGGAACAACGCCGCCGCGACGCATCAACTCGGTGGCGTCCTCGATGGTCAGTGGTCGTGCAAAGTGGAATCCCTGGGCCAGTCCACAGCCCAGGACGCGAAGCATCTGTGCCTGCTGCGCGGTTTCGACGCCCTCGGCGACGGCGTCGATGTTCAAAGCGTTCGCCATCTGGACGAGCGCCGAGACGAGCAGCGCGTCTTGGCGCCGCTCTCCAAGTTCGGAGACGAAGGAACGGTCGATCTTCAGGGCGTCGACCTCGAACCTCCGCAGGTACGACAGCGACGAGTAGCCGGTGCCGAAGTCGTCGAGCATGATCCGCACGCCTTGCTTGCGCAGGTCGGTGAGGATGTCGACGGCGTCTTCTTGCTCGATCAGGACCGACTCGGTCACCTCGAGCGCGAGGGAGGTCGCGGGGAGGCCAGAGTCGGCGAGCGCGTCGACGACGGTCTGCGAGATCGAGCGGTCGCCGAGCTGGCGGGCCGACAGGTTCACCGACAGCTGAAACGGCCGCGGCAGGTCGAACTCGCGCAGCCACTGCGCCGCCTGGGTGCAGGCCTCGCGGAGCACCCACTCCCCCAGTCCGACGATCAGGCCCGACTCTTCGGCGATCGTGATGAAGTCGCCAGGACCGACCAGGCCGCGTTCGGGGTGCTGCCAGCGCACCAGCGCTTCGACGCCCTCGATGAAGCCGGTGCGCAGATCGACGATCGGCTGGTAGCGCAGCGAGAGCTCGCCGCGGTCGACGGCGCCGCGCAGTTCGCGCTCGGTGCGGACGCGTTCGGTCACGCGATCGCGCAGCGACCGGTCGAACACCTCGATGCGGTTGCGCCCCAGCTCTTTGGCGCGGAACGTCGCGGCGTCGGCGTCGCTGAGCAGCTCTTGCGGGGTCGCCTCAGCCGTCGCGACGGTGAGGCCGATGCTCACGCTCAGCACGTGCTCCTCGCCGGCGGCCGCGAACGGCTCGGCAAACGCGTCCAGGATCGCTTCGGCCAGCAGCATCGGGTCGGACTCGTCGTCGACCTCGCCGCAGACGATCACGAACTCGTCGCCCGACAACCGGGCGATGGTGTCGCCCGGCCGCACCACGGACTGCAGCCGCGGCACCACCGCGGTGAGCAGCCGGTCGCCGACGTCGTGGCCGAGGGTGTCGTTGACGAACTTGAAGTGGTCGATGTCGAGGACCAGCACGCCGGTCAGCAGACCGAGCTTGCGGTCGCGGTCGAGCGCCTGCTCGAGCCGGTCGACGAGCAGCGTCAGCGTCGGGAGGCCCGTCAGGCGGTCGTGGAGGTCGAGGCGACGGCGCTCGGCTTCCTCGTCCCAGCGGTGCAGCGCCTCGCCGTAGGTCCGTGCGACCTCTTCGACAAACTCGCGCTCAGCCGGATCCCAGTCGCCCGCCTGTGGCCGGTAGACGCCGATCGCGCCGACGACCTCGCCGCCGGAGTACACCGGCACGCCGAGGCCGGCGAGGATCCCGGCCGCGTCCAGCGAAGGCGTTTTGAAGACGTCGCTTCTCGCCCAGTCCCCGACGGCGAGGGTCGAGCCGGTGCGCACGGCGCGGCCGATCACCGTGTTGTTGTTGACCATGTCGACGGCGGGCAGCTGCCCCGGCGCCCATCCCACGGAGGCGCGAGTACGAAAGGTCTCGTGGTCGTCGCGCAGATCGACGATCAGCGCGTGCGTAGAGAAGGTCGTCGAGCCGACCGCGGTGAGGATGTCGGCTTCGACCTCGTCTTGCGAGCCGCCGCGCGCGATGAGCGCACGGAGCCGCGAGAGCAGACGCTGCTGCGCGTTGAGCCAGCGGATACGAGCGTCGGGTGCTTCGGCGTCGTGCGGGACGATCAGGCAAGAAAAGCCGATGGCGTTGCCGGCGCTGTCGCGCACCGGCGACGGGTCCACGTCAACGGCGATCGGCTCGCCGTCGGCCCGCGGGAAGAAGCTGGCGAAGCGCGGGTACTCCTGCCCGCCCATCGTCTCGTCGATCAGCGCCTTCGTTTCGGAGTGGCGGTCCGGGATGAGGTCGGGGAGCGGCGTGCCGATCACCTGCTCCGCCTTCCATCCGAGGAGCTCCTCGATCGCCGGGTTCCAGGTCGTGATGATCCCGTGGGCGTCGGTCGCGAGGATCGCATTGCGCGACGACGTGACGACGGCCGCGATCCGGTCGTGGCGGTCGAGCATGCCGGCGACGGCTGCGCGCGCACGGTGTTCCTCGCCGAGGTCCGTCAGCTGGACGAGCAGCAGCGGCGCCTGCCCGGGTTCGACGACTGCGCTCGTCGACGAGCGGAACCAGGCCGTCTGACCATCGGGGCGCTCGTAAGAGAACTCCGGCGAACCGAGGATCGCACGGTCGCCATCGAGCAGCGCGGCGAGCGCGCGGTCAGCCGCTGCCCGGTCGCGCGGCGTGGCGAAGCGGGTCCAGTGGCTGCCGACGAGGTCTTCGGGCGACGAGCCCAGGAGGGCGGCAACGCGCAGGTTCGCGCGCACGATGACTCCGGAGACGTCGAGGAGCACCATCGCCACCGGCGACAGATCGAACGATTCGCGCATGCTGCCGGCGAACACGCGGGGCGCGGTGGCAGTGGTCGCTGGGTCTGGCAGGCTGGGCACGAGGCTGGGCGATCCCCCTCATACCGGCAAAAGCGCAGCAGCACCACGCGTTTTGCGTGGAGAGGGTTCTCTTTCATACTTTCGGCCCCTGCGAGCAGAGGTTGAGCTTTTGGTATGAAAGTTGGCGCTCAGCGCCGGGAGACTGCCGCGCTGGCCTCGTGGCAGATCAGCGCGACCTCTTCGGGATCGTCGACGACCTTGAGCAGCTGGAGGTCGCCGTGGTCGATCACCCCGCGCGACAGCATCTGCGTCTGCGTCCACTCGAGCAGACCGTCCCAGTAGCCGCTGTCCATCAGGATCACCGGGCGCTGCCGCACCTTGCCGGTCTGGATGAGGCAGATCGTCTCGAACAGCTCGTCGAGGGTGCCGAAGCCGCCGGGCACGACGACGAACGCGCACGCGTAACGCACGAAGCAGACTTTGCGCGCGAAGAAGTAGTTGAAGCCGACGTCGAGGTCGACGTAGGGGTTGGTGCCCTGTTCGAACGGCAGCTCGATACGCAGACCGACCGAGAGCGCGCCGGCGTCGCGGGCGCCGCGGTTGGCCGCCTCCATCGCGCCCGGCCCGCCACCAGTGATGACGGTGAGGCCCGCCTCGCCGAGGGTCTTGCCGAGATGGCGCGCCGACTCGTAGTCGGGTGTGCCGTCTGCCGGACGCGCCGAGCCGAAGACGGTCACGCCGTGGCCGATCGGTTTGAGCATCGCGAACGCGCGCCGGATCTCCGCGGAGATCTTCTCGACGCGCTGCTCGTCGGTGACTGTCGAGACGACCGCGGGCTCTTCGGCCGCGATGAGCTCCTCGTCGACGGTCTGCGGCTGGCGCGGCTGCGTGGCCGGCGGAAGCGGCGCGACACGCGGGTCGAAGGCGCCCCAGTCCAGCTCGAGGTCCTGCGGCGCCGAAGCGTCGTCGTCGGACTCGAAGGTGAGCTCGTCGGTCATCGCTCCATGGTGGCAGCGATGCACCGGTCAGATCACCACATGGACGATTCAGAAACGGTCGCGGCTGCCGACAGCCCGTGCGCCGGGGCCGCGACGAGCTAGGCGACGCGCGCGAGCACCGTGGCGAGGATGGCGAGCGCCACCTCGCTGCGGGGCAGCAGGCTCGAGGCGAGCAGGTGCTCGTGCGGGGCGTGCGAGCCTTCGCCGAGCGGACCGAGCCCGTCGATCGTGAGCGAGACGACGCCGGCGATGTGGCTGGCGTCGCTGGCGCCTCCGCGCGACGCTGCCACGATCGGCCGGCCGAGCGCCGCCGATGCCGCTTCGAGCACCGGCGCGGCGGCCGCTTCAGCGTCCATGCCGGGCCAGGACCGGCCGATGCGAGCCTCGAGCGCCACGCCGCGGACCTCGCCGGGCACGGCCGCGAGGACGCGGTCGAAGGCCCCGTTGTGATCGGCGCGCACGTCGCAGGTGAGCGTGCCGATGCCGGGGACGATGTTCACGGCCTCGCCGCTCTGCAGGATCGACGGGACGACCGAGAGGCGATCCGGGCCTTCGGGATCGTGCAGGTCGGCGAGCGCCAGTGCCGCCGACGCCAGGGCGAGGAGCGCGCTGCGGCCTTCGTCGGGCGCCGCGCCGGCGTGCGCGGCCCGGCCTTGGGCCGACACCTCGATGCTGCCGGCGGCTTTGCGGCGCACGACCACGGCCTCGCGCCCTTGGTCGTCGCGCTCGCCGGCTTCGAAGCAGAGGCAGGCGTCGTAGCCGGAGAATCGCGGGGCGTGGAGCATCGGTCCGTGACGCCACTCCTCGTCGCAGACCAGGAGCAGGTCGAGCTGCGCGTAGGCGCAGCGCCAGGCCTGGGCGGAGAGCTCGGCTAGGATGCCGAGCGCGATCGCGTCGCCGCCCTTCATGTCGATCGTGCCCGAGCCGTCGATGCGGTCGCCGACCTCGCTGGCGGGGCGATGCTGGTCGGCCGGGATGACGGTGTCGACGTGGCCGACGAGCACGATGCGGGCCGCCCCCGTGCCGCGCACGGTGAGCAGCAGGTCGTCCTCGAGCCCGGGGCTCGACGATGGCAGGCGGAATACCTCTGCGGCGGGCACGGCCGCAATGGCCGCATCGACCGCGCGCGCCGCACCGACGTTGTCGCCGTAGGGCGAGGAGATGTCGACCAGGACCGGCGTGAGGCGCAGGGCGCGCTCGGCGACGGCCGGCCCGAGAGCGATCAGGTGGTCGGCGAAGGTGATGGAGGCCAGCCTAGACACTCATGAGAGCCTGTGTGCGAAGCGGCAAAACGATGTTCCAGCCCGCAGACCAATTTGACGCCTGCTCGCTTGGTGCCTAGGACGCGGGCCCCAGGGCGCTAGTGCTTGCGGGAGACGAGGACGTCGTCGGCGGTGACTTCGTCCTTCTTCTCCTTGGCGCTGCTGGACGAAGAAGCGCCGTGGCTCGACGCCGTTGCGCCGTGCCCGGCGGATTTGGTCTCGGCGCCGTGGTCAGCGGACTTGCTCTCGGCGCCATGATCGGCAGCTGCGCCGTGATCGGCATTGGCAGGGGCATGGCCGTCGGTCGAGGCGGCGGCGCCGTGCTCCGACTTTGCCGCGGCGGCGTCGGCGGGCTTGGCGGCGCCGTGCGCGCCGACGGCGGTCGCAGCGCCGTGGTCG
>JAEZDB010000394.1 GCA_023429855.1 Actinomycetes bacterium | reverse complement strand
ACGCCGTACGGGCGGCGCTCGCGCGGGCCGGCGGCTCGCTCGAGCTCGTGAACGTGGGCGGAACCGGCAGCCTCGCCCGGTCGCGCGCGATCGAGGGCGCCACCGAGCTCACCGCCGGCTCAGGCTTCTTCGCACCCACACTGTTCGACGCGTACCGCCACCTGGCGCTCCAACCGGCAGCGTTTTTCGTCCTCCCGGTGGTTCGGCGACCGAGCCCCTCGGTCGCGACGGTGCTCGGCGGCGGTTACGTCGCGTCGGGCCCCGTCGGCGTTGATCGCCTTCCGACGCCCGTCTGGCCAACAGGTCTGCGGTACGACGCCAACGAGGGCCCAGGCGAGGTGCAGACGCCGCTCCTGGGCGAGCTCGCGCCGCAGCTCCAGGTCGGCGACCGCGTCGTCTTCCGCCACACGAAAGCCGGCGAGCTGTGCGAGCGGTTCGATCGCCTCCACGTCGTGCGCGGCGCGACCTACGAGCGGTCGGTCCCGACCTACCGTGGAGAAGGCCTGACCTTCCTCTAGCGGCGGTTGCGGTCGCGACGCTTGGTCGCGACCCGCGTGATTACCAGGGCGCCGATCATCAGGACGGCGGCGACTTGCAGCAACTCGGTCAGCACTGCTCGAAGGTACCGCGCCCCCGCCTCGGGCGAGCAGCCGACGGTTTACGCTGCCGAACATGGCCAGCCGCACCGCCCGCCTTGCCCGCGTCGATGCGGCGGTCGCCGAGCTGCGCTTGCCGCCGGCGATCTGGAAGACGTGCCCGTGGGAGCCGCGCGAGCCGATCGAACTGGGGCTCCGACAGTGGCTCCGGTGCGCAGGCGCGGCGCTGCTCGACGGTCAGGTCATCGGCATGCCGTCGCGCGCCGTCGACGAGGCCTGGCACGGGCTGATCCTCTGCACCGGCCGCTACGCGCGGTTCTGCGACGACGCCTACGGCCAGTTCCTGCATCACCACCCAGAGGGCGACCACGTGGAAGGCGAGGTCAAGCCGGTTCCGCCGAAGCGGCCGCGTAAGGCCACGACACCCGCCGGGTCGATGATCGACCAGCTCGCCCGCACGGTCACCGCGTGGGAGATGGTGCGGCAGCCGGGCGAGGAGTGTGTGCTCTGGGACCTCGACCGCACGCTCGGCCTCGACGACCCATGGGGCATCGACGCGCAGCTCGTCGCCGACGTGCGCGCGAGCGTCGGCGCGGCCTAGCGGCGACGCTTCCTGCACGGGGGCAGGCACCCAGCGGCCGTCACCCGATCGGGCGCGCGGCCACCAGACCAGCGCGCGTTTGCGCCATCCCGCAAAGGGTCGTCACCCGACGGTGGGGCAACATGGCGTGCGCGAACGGTTGCGTACGCTCGTACCAATATTCCGCGGTTCTACCCTTCGCTGGTCGTGACTTCGGTGTTGCCCGACCAAGACTCCCGCGTGTCGCTCAGCCCACGCGCCGCGGAGATCGCCGCCGCCGCGCGCAACCTGCTCGAAGCCGAGGGGCTCGGTGCTCTGTCGATGCGCAATATCGCGGCGCAGCTCGGTATCCGCGCCGCGTCGCTCTACGAGCACTTCGCCGACAAGCGCGCCGTCGAGAACGCGGTCATCGCCGCCGGCCTCTACGACCAAGGCGACTACATCCGGGCGCAGCTCGCCGTCAGCGACGACGAGCCGATCACCGTCATCGCGCGCAGCTTCCGCGAGTGGGCCCTGGCCCACCCGGCGCTGTACCGCCTGCTCATGTCGCGCGACCTCGACCGCGACGCTCCCGACGTGGCCGCCGCCGAGAACTACGCGGCCGGCCCGATCCGCGAGCATGCCGGCCCGTGCCCGAAGCTGAGCGTGTCGCTGTGGGCGTTTTCCCACGGCATGGTCGACCTCGAGCTCAACGCGCGATTCCCACCCGGCTTCGACCTCGACGCCGTCTGGACCGCCGGCATCCAGGCGCTCGTCGCCGGCCTCGACACGGGCAACAAGCCGACGTAGAACGCAGGCCGCAGCCTCACCCAGGCGACCGCTGCGCAACGTCCTGCATCCCGCGACCGCAACTTCCTTCGCGCTGGCGCGTTAGCGCCAGCATGTTCCGTTCGCTCCTCGTAGCGCTTGCCCTCGGCCTGGCGCTGACCACCGCGCCGCCGACCGACGCCGCCAACCGCCCCGTCTCGCTCGTGAAGAGCTTCAGCGCCCGCACGGTCGGCAGCAATCCCGGACAGATCGTCGTCGCCGGCAACGTCGGTTACTTCGCGGCGGCTCCGTCAGGACGCGACGACCAAGGCATCTGGCACGAGCTCTACCGCACCGACGGCACCGAGGCCGGCACGCGACTCGTCAAAGACCTGCTGCCGGGCGACGACGAAGGCGCCAATCCATCGAACTTGACGGCGCTCGGCAGCACGCTCTTCTTCCAGACCGGGTCGCGCAAGTTGCAGAGCAACCTCTGGCAGACCGACGGCACCGAAGCAGGCACCGTGCCCATCACGCTCGGACCCTTCCCGGGGCAGCGTTGGAACGCGCAGATCCTCGGCGTCCACGCGGGTGAGCTGATCGTGCTCGCAGCCGCCGAAGACGCGAACTACAACCAGATCGAGCAATCGGTCTGGGCGGTGCGGCCGGGCATCGCACCACGACGCGCCGCCACCGTGCCGGTCAGGCTCGGCAGCAGTTTCGCGCTCCTCGGCAACGGCCGGATCGTCTTCGTGCGGTACAGCTTCGGCCAGCCCGAGCCGGAGCTCTGGACGACGAGCGTGAGCGGCGACGAGGCCCATCGCATCGGCGCGTCCGCCGGGCTGAAGAGCGCATCAATCCTCAGCGTGTCTGGCGACCAGGCCTACTTCCGGGGAGAGACCACCGCGACCGGCACCGAGCTGTGGGCAACCGACGGCACCGAGACCGGAACGAAAGCCGTCCTCGACGCCACGCCGAGCCCCGCGTCGAAACAACCCAGCGAGGTCGCGACGACCAACGGAACCCTCTATCTGTCCACGCTCTTCCCCAGCGCGCTAATCGGCATCCGCGACGGCGCACCCCTTGAGCTGAGGCCAGAGGCCGGCACGGCCACCGGGTTCGACGCGCGGCGTTTGACGGCCCTGGGCAGCAAGCTGTGCTTCGTCGAGGGCACCGACAACGACCTCTGGTGCACCGACGGAACCCAGGCGGGCACCGCGAAGCTCTACGACCACGAAACCGGAGGCCCCGTCCGCCACGTCGCCCTGCTCGGCGACACCCTCTACTTCTCCGTCGACTCAGCGATCTGGCAGACCGACGGTACCGCCGCTGGCACCCGTGTGTTCAGCACGGCGCCGGCCGCTACCTACCTCACGGAGAACAACGGCATGGCTCGCCTTGGCAACGCGCTGTTGTTCGCCGCAACCGACGAGCACGGCCGCGAACTCTGGCGCGCCGACGGCACGCCCGGCGGCACGAAGCTCGTGCGCGACATCGCGACGAAGCCGACCGGCAACAACATCCAAGCGCTTGCGACGCTGCGCGGCCGGGCTTTGTTCGCCGTCGCCGACGACTTCGGAAAGGGCGGGCTCTGGACCAGCGACGGCTCGAGGCGCGGCACGCGCCTTCTTCAGCCGCTGCCGGCCGGGATCGGCCCGCGAGACGTCGTGCGAGTTGGTCGCCTCGTCGTGTTCCAGCTCCCGCGATTCGGCGACGCCGGCTCGGAGGTCTGGCAGACCGACGGCACCGCGAAGGGCACCCGCCGCGTCTCCACGCCGGAGGGCAGCCCAGCTGGAGACGGCGGCAGCGTGCGCATCGGGCGCCGGATCCTGCGCCACTGGCACGCAGGATCCAAGGGATATGCGATCACCGCGCAGGACGTGACCACGGGCCGCTGGACCACCTTGCACCGCCTTCCGAGGAAGTCGGGCGAGTCACCGCAATGGTCCTTCGCACTCGTCGCCACACGTCGCGCCGTCTACTTCCAGGGCTACGACGCCAAGGGCGGCTTTGCGCTCTGGCGCACCGACGGCACAGCGAGGGGCACCCGACGGGTGCGGGCGTCAAGCGCCCAGGACGAGTCCGCCGTGCCGCTTGCAGCAACGGGAAACCGCGTCCTGTTCACGACCGACGAAAACTGGGGCGAGGAGCCGTACGAGAGCCACGAGCAGCAGCTTTGGAGTTCCACCGGTTCGGCGCGCGGCACGCGTCGCGTCGGCACCGTCACCACGCCTTCGATGATCGGCGACCGCTCCGACGGCAACGCCAAGCCGCGCCCCGCCGCCATTCCAGGCCCGGCGGGCACGGTCCTCTATACGTCAGTCGTCGACGACCAGCCTCAGCTGTGGTCGTCCGACGGCACCCGCCGCGGCACGCGTCGCCTTGCCGCCAAGATTGGCGGCGACGCACTCGAGCCCGGCGTGCAGCTGGGGAACCGCCTCTGGTTCACGAACTCCTCGGTGCTCTGGTCGACGGGCGGGACCCGCTCCACCACCCGCAAAGTCAAAGGCCCTGACGGGTACTTCTCGGCGTATCGGCTCGCTGGCCGTGGCCGGACGCTGCTGTTCACGTCGCCCGAGGACTGGGAACTTTGGAGGCTGCGTAGCCCACGCGGCAAGCCGCGGCGCCTGGCCGACCTCTGGCCCGGCGCGGGCTCGAGCTTCCCGGACAACTTCATGTTCGCCAGTGGCAAGGTGCTGTTCTCCGCCGACGACGGGACCTCCGGCACCCAGCTGTTCGGCATGAAACTGCCGAAGTAAGGAGACGAGCAGGCCCGCTAGGCCGCGGTGCTGTCGGCAGCGCGGTCGCTGCCGTTTGCCTTGGCGACCGCGCGCAGCGCTGCCAGCGGATCGCCGTCGGGCGTATGCCGCTCGCCGCGCGGATGTGGGCCTGCCGTCTCGCGGCCTGAGCCGTTCGTCTGGTCCTCGGCGGCCGCGGCCATCATCGAGAAGGCGGCCGCGAGAGGGAGAAAACGACGGCGCATGCGCTCAGGCCGCTGCCCCGGTCAGCTCGTCGAGCTTGGCGAGGACGTCGTCGTCGTGCGTCTTGGGGCTGGCCTTCGGGATGACGTGCCGGACGACGCCCTCAGGGTCGACAAGGAAGGTCGCGCGCTGCGCACCCCAGTAGGTCTTGCCATACATCGACTTCTCGACCCACACGCCGTACTCGTCGCAGACGGCGTGGTCCTCGTCGGCAAGGAGCGTGAAGTTCAGCGACTGCTTGTCGTGGAACTTCTTGACCTTGCCCACGGGGTCGGGCGAGATGCCGTAGACGACCGCGCCGCGCGCTGCGTAGTCGTCGCGGTGATCGCGGATGCCGCACGCCTGCGTGGTGCAGCCCGGCGTGTCGGCCTTGGGGTAGAAGTAGACGACCCGCCACGAGCCTGCGGAGTCCGAGAGCGTGACCGGGTTGCCGTCGGCGTCGGGCAGCGTGAAGTCAGGTGCAGCGGCTCCGGTCTCGATCATGCGGTCGAGGCTAGCGGCACGGCGCCGCAACCCAGTGCAGTTCGGCCGGTGAGCCGCCTACGACGTGACGTCGGCAGACCGACGCCCACCTGGCGCCAATGCACTCGGAGCGTCGCGCATGAGTTCCTATCGTTGCGCAAGCAACGACTTCGCTTGCCACGGAAAGCAAAGGACCTCATGCCGCACGACCCCCTGTTTCAGCCCTACACCCACGGCCAGCTCACGCTCCGGCACCGGATCGCGCTGGCGCCGCTGACGCGGAACCGCGCGGTGGGCACGGTGCCCGGCGCGCTGAACGCCGAGTACTACGCGCAGCGCGCTAGCGCAGCGTTTGTGATCACCGAGGGCACGCAGCCGTCGGCCAACGGCCAGGGCTACCTCGACACGGCAGGGCTTCACAACGACGAGCAGCAGGCCGGCTGGGCCCAGGTCGCGCAGGCGGTGGCAGCCGCGGGCGACGGCAAGCTCGTCGTGCAGCTGATGCACACGGGCCGCGTCGCGCATTCGTATTACACGGGCGAGCAGCCGCTGGCGCCGTCTGCCGTCACGGCCGACGGCTCCGTCTTCACGCCCGACGGCCAGCAGCCGTACGAGCTGCCGCGCGAGATCGCGACCGACGAGCTGGAGACCGTCAAGGGCTACTACGTCGACGCGGCCCGCCGGGCGATCGCCGCCGGCGCCTACGGCGTCGAGCTGCACGCGGCCAACGGCTACCTGCTGCACCAGTTCCTCGCCGACAACACCAACGTGCGCACCGACGGCTACGGCACCGACGTCGCCGGCCGCATCCGGTTCGTCGTCGAGGTCGTCGAGGCCGTCGCCGCCGAGATCGGCGCCGAGCGCACCGGCATCCGCATCTCGCCTGGCCACCCGTTCAACGACATCACCGAGCACGACCCTCGCGCCACCTACGACGCGCTGCTCACGGAGCTCGCCAAGCACGACCTGCTCTACGTCCACGTGCTCGAGACCAAGTCCTACACCGGCTACTCCGCCGTCGAGCAGGCTCGCGCGCACTTCGGCGGGACGATCGTCGCCAACGAGGGCTTCGCGGAGGAGTTCGACCTCGACGGCGCAGCCAAGCTCGTCGCCGACGGCACCGCCGACGTGATCGCCTACGGCCGCCGGTTCATCGCCAACCCCGACCTGCCGCGACGCCTCCAGGAGGGCGCGGCGCTGAACGAGCCCGACCAGTCGACCTTCTACCAGGGCGGCGCCAAGGGCTACACCGACTACCCGGCGCTCGAGCCGGTCGCCGCCGGCTGAGCCGACCCGCTGGCTGACGTGCGCGACGGGGGCTGTTGGGCGGGAGCCCGTCAGTCCTCGTCGAGCGAGTCCTCGATCCCCAGGCGCGAAAGCCGGCGGTCCTTGAGGACCTTGCCGCCCGTCTGCTCCTTCGGGCAGTACGCGATCGTGTGCGACTCGAAGAACACGCCGCGCAGCTTCGTGCCGCAGCTCGGGCAGGGCTCGCCCTCCTTGCCGTGCACCTTGACCGGTTTTGCGAGCTTCTCCGCCGGGATCGCGGGCACCTTCGCCTCGTAGTGCTGCAGGGCGGCGTCGAGGACGTCGCGTGCGGTGCGCACGAACGCAGTCCGCTCCTCCGGCGTGAGGTCGCTGCCGCGTCCGTAGGGCGAGCGGTGCGCCGCCCAGAGGATCTCGTCCGACCACGTGCGGCCCACGCCAGCGAACGCGCGCTGATCGCGCAGGAGCGAGTGCAGCGGCCGCGGCGCATCGAGCGCGGCGACGAGCGCCTCGACCTGCGCGGGGTCTTCGGCGC
>JAEZDB010000331.1 GCA_023429855.1 Actinomycetes bacterium | reverse complement strand
CGGCCGGTCGCGATCGCGGCGACTGCAGATCCGCCGACGAGCGCCGTGCCGAGCACAATGGTGCGGTAGGTCGAAAGGGAGGCGGGATCCACGGTTGGCAGCGCCTCGGCCAGGCGCGTTCCCGCGGCTGGGGAGATGGCGATCGACTCGAAGGAGAACCCGGCGAGCGCGGTCAGAAGGGTCTGTGCAGTCTGGGCGAGGTCGATGCCTGCCGACTGGAGCACGAGCTGCAGTGCGGCGACCTCCGCTCCCCAGATGCCGGCAGTGATCACAAGCAGCGTGGGGAGCTTGCGCCCGACGATGCGGGGAACCCGCTCGACCCCAGAGAGCAGCGCGCGCAGCGCGCGCAACGCCTGCAGGCTCCAGGGTTCGTAGTCGCGACGGACGAGGTGCAGCATGATGTCGCGGGTGTTCGTGGGCACCACGGTGGCGGCGAACACCGTCACGAGCGCGAACACGGAGCTCACGAGGAGGAACGTCGTGAGCTGGCTTGCGGCGTCGACGCCGCTGATGAGGGCCAGGACGACGAGCACCGAGAGGATCACGGCATCGAGTACCCGCTCGACCCAGACGATCAGGAGGCCGTCGATCGAGTTGCTGCGGGCAAGGCCGACCTGGCGGATGCGCACGAGTTCGCTGAGCTTGAACGGCAGGATGGCAGAGAGCCCCGTGCAGTACCAATGGACCGTCACGGCGCGCCGCGTGCGCACGGTCGGATGGACCATCAAGTACGCCAGGCGCAGGATCCGCAAGGCGTGCGACAGGACGTAGAGCGCTGCTGCGCCGAGCACATGCAGGCCGGACTCACGCCAGGCCCCGCCGTCCATCCCCAAGGCCGCGGGATCCACCAAGAGGACGATGAGCCCGGCAGCAATGCCGAGCCCGCCGATGGCGTACAGCCCGCGTTCCAGCGGGCCGGCGTGGAGGCGGCCCTCAGTCGCGAGCGCGGCCATCGCCGGACGCCACCACCTGGGCGGTGTACGTGTGTGTCTGCGATCGGTGGTCGGCCGCAAGGAACGCGTCGGGGTTGCGGGCGTAGGTGCCGAGGAAGCGCAACGTGCGCAGCCCTTGGTCGACCAGCTTGACGTTGGACCGCTGATCTTCCTCCCGCCAGGTAATGGGGAAGAAGCGGATGTTCCAGCGCTGGCGGGCCATCAAGAGGCACAGAAAATAGTTGAAGGTCAGGTCGTCGGAGAACTGGCGGTGCGGCTGCTCGGCGAACGCGCCGACCCGGAAGACGTTGAGACCTGAGCCGAGGTCCTGGAACCGCCGACGTCCGACGGCCGAGAACAGCCAGTTGTAGACGTGGTTGCCTGCGGTGCGCACCCGGGAGTAGCCCTCCAGGCGCGCTCCGCGGGCAAACCGGGCTCCCAGCAACGCGTCGAGGCCGTCCAGGGTCTGCGGCGTCAGCAGCGGGAGCACGTCGGAGAGCGACGCCTGGTCGTCGCCATGGAGAACTACGAGGTGCGTAAACCCCTCGGCGAGAGCGAGGTCGATGGCGACCTTGTGCGAGCCGCCGAGCCCGTAGTTCTCGTCGTTTCGCAAGACACGCCAGGGGATCGGACTGGTCGCGGTCAGCGTCTCGATCGCCCGTTCGCGCGTGCCGTCCGGGCTCTGGTTGTCGATGACGGCGACGGCATCGATCCGCTCGGCCGCCTCAGCGGTGAGCTGCGCGACCACCCGGCCGATCTGTCCCTCGCAGCGGTACGCGGGGATGAACAGGAGGATGCGAGAGGAAGTGAGGGCAGTCATGAGTGCGTCGGGGATCGGTGCAGCAGCCAATGCATGAACAGGTAGTTGGCGGCGAACGAAAACGGCACGACCAAGGTCTTGGCGAGCAGAAACCTACCGCCAAGGGCTGATTCGAGAGTTCCGACGGCGATGGATGCAGTCGGAACCGCGATGGCCTGGTAGGCCAGGTAGCGGGCGAACGTGCTGCGTGGCGGTGTCGGCAAGTGCGCGAACACCCTGCGCAGCGACGCGACGTAGACGAACGAGACGGCCGCGGTGGCGGAGAGGATGTTCGCTCCGGTCGCAGGGAGTCCGGCAAGGTGCAGCAACGTGTAGAGCGTGTAGTCGAGCGCCAGCCCGGTGCCAGAGACGCCGCCGAACCGCACGACGCGCGTCGTGTGCTCGCGGAGGGTCACGCGATGGCGCTTGCCGGCTCGGACGCCGCCGAATCGCTCGGTGCGACCCGGCGGGAGTGCCGCCACGCGATCGCGGCGGCGATGACGAGGCCGAGCATGATGATTCCGCCGAGGTAGACCGAGTAGTAGTACTTGAACTGGGCGGCAGGGGCGGCGAGAAACACGAGCGGCGTGCGCAACAGCAAGATCGCGGCAAAGCCGGCCTCGGGACCGAGCGGACCCCGGATGAAGAGCACGAGGATCAGGAGGAGGAACGCCGGGATCGCGTTCCACCACAGAAACGATCCGCTCAGCTGCACCCCGTCGTACCTCGTGGTCGCTTCGAGTTTGGGGGCGATCGTCCGCATCGGTCCGGGCAGTGGCGGCATCGCGGTGATCGCGGGGCAGCCCACGGGGCAGACCGACGGGTAGCGCACATCCTTCGTCGCGCCGGCGGGCAGCGCCTGGGGTGTCGGGCGGAAGCCGAATGGGGCGACGCCCGCTGCCGCTCCGAAGGTTCGGACGCGCTGGGCGATCACGGCCACCGCGTTGTCGAGGAGGAGTTGGTCGGCCGCCGACTTGAACCGCCGCCAGGACGCGTCGTCGGCCAGGCCTTCGTTGGACCAGGCCTGATACCAGAACGCTGGAATGTCGATCGACGACCACTCTTGAGCGACCCGCTCGGGGACGATGACCCGGCGCAGGTCGTTGAACGCGCGGGCTCGGTCTTCGGTGACGATCGTCTCGGTGTAGACGTCGCCGGAGACGCGCTCGGCAGGTGGGATCTCGCGCTCTCGTGAGTGCAGGTCGCGCGCAAGCAGCTCGGCGAGCGGGCTGATGCGCAACGACAGTTCGTAGCGACGCACCTCGTCGAGCTGGTCCACGGCGCGCGGGCCGACCGCGAAGAGGAGGACGATGCCTGCCAGGAGACTGACCGCAGTGGCCTTCGCCAGCTGGCGACGCCCGCGGCGATAGGCGATCACCCCGACCACCAACGGGACGAACAGAAGCACGATCCCGTCGCCTCGCAAGACCGAGAGCACGCAGGCAAGCAACGCGATCGAAATCCCCCAGGCTCGCCGGTCGCTCGTACGGAGGGTCATGGCGTCGTACACGAGCAGCGCGAGCAGCACGTGCGCTACGCCGAACCACTGGTCGCGACTTAGCAGCACGGTGGTCGCCAAGGTCGCGGGCAGGACGGCGACGACGACGCACGTCGCCACGCCCGGCCACCACGCGCCCCCGGACCGGCGACGCATCACATCAGCGGCGTACGTCATGACCCCGGCCATGAGGAGCGCCTGCAAAGCACCGATGAGTGAGGCGCGGGGCCAGACGTCGGTGAGGGCGATGTTCGCCAGCGAGTAGGGCCACGAGAACCACTGCGACACGACGCCCGATCGCGCTTCGAAAAGCGTCCTGCCCGTGTCGCTCATGGGCATCGCGGGCCAGTTCAGCAGCCACCATCCGAGCCACCATGCGGCGTTGGCGCCAAGCAGGATCCAGTGCGCTCGCGTGAGGCGGGGCGCGACCAGAGCGAAGCCTCGCAACAGGGCCGTAGCCACGACGAACAGCGCGATCCGGGCTACCCAAAGGTTGCGCTGACCGCCGTTGGCGGCGTCGAGCGTCCACCACGGTGCGGTCCGCCAGGCAAAGACGGTGAGCAGAAGCGCGACCCCGGCAGCGATGAGCCAGGCAAGCGGAAACGCACGCTGTGACCGGGCCCCAGAAGCCGGCGCTGCTGGTCCGTCGTCGGTCTCGGTGGTCGGGTCAGGCGGACGCACGGCACGGAAGGGTACGGGACGTGTCGGGAAGAACCGTCACCCACGAGACCGTCGGTATGATTTCGCGATGCCCATCCGAGCCGCTGCACCACGCCTGATCGAGTGGACGGGCGAGCGCTGCGTGCCGTGGGCGCCCGACGTTCAGGTCGTCTACGAGCATCTCCACCGTTATCTCTGGGCCCGTGAGCTCGTGGCGGGCCGCGACGTGCTCGACCTCGGCAGCGGCGAGGGTTTCGGGGCCGAGATCCTGGCGCAGGCGGCACGCTCCGTGCACGGGATCGACTTGGATCCCGTGACTGTCGAGCATGCCCGGCTGCGGTATAGCGCCGAGGGCCTCACGTTCGACGTCGGCGATGCCACCGCGCTCGAGGAGTCGCTCAGCGATCGTTTCGACGTGGTTGTCGCGTTCGAGGTGCTCGAGCACGTGGAGAACCAAGCCGCGCTGCTCGACGGCGTCAAACGGGTCCTACGGCCGGGCGGCGTGCTCGTGATCTCCACGCCGAACCGCCTGCTGTATGAGGCTGAGGGCGGCGCGAACGCGTTCCACCTCCACGAACTCAGCGACATCGAGTTCACCGACACGCTCAAGCGGCATTTCGCCAACCACCGCCTGCTCACGCAGCGGGTCGCCGAGGGAAGCCGGATCGACGCGGTCGGCACTGCCCTCGAGACGAACGTCTGGCGGGTCGAGCGCCACGGCGAGGAGACGTGGGAAGAACTCGGTGCTGCCGCCCCGTATTACCTTCTGGCCGTCTGCTCCGACGACGACCTCCCCGAAGGCATCGGGAGCAGCACCCTGCTCGACCACTCGCTCGGCCTGCTGCGCGCCGAGCGCGACGCGACGGCAAACGCGTACAAGAGCGTCGTCACCCAGGTCGAGGCAGAGCGCGACGCCTCGCGCGAGGCCTGGCAGGCAGCGCGTGAGGCGCACGATGCCGCTGCTGCCTCCGTCGGCGTCGAGGTCGACGAGCGTCGTCGAGCTGAAGCCCAGGTCGAGGAGCTGCTTGCTGCGCGCGCCCTGGCCGAGCAGGAGGGGCGGGATCGCGCGCTCGACCTCAACGGCCTGCGGGTTGAGATCGCGCAGCAAGACGCTGTGATCGGCCACCTCCGCCAGGAGATCGCGCGGACGAATGAATCGGTCACGTGGCGGGGCCTGCAGAAACTCAAGGGCAAGGTGCGAGGCCGCGGCTCCACGCCGAGCCCCGTGTCGCGCGCGGCTGGGGTTGCGCTACGGAGCGCCGACTCCCTCCAGCGGGCGCGCAAACGGCGAGCCGCCACTTCGGTGCCGGCGCAGGAGGTCAGCGCAGCGGCGACGATTCTCACCGTCCCGCGTGTCGAACAGCCCGACGTTTCGATCGTAATCCCGGTGTACTCGGGACGGGAGCTGACCGAAGCATGCTTGCGGTCGATCGTCGCGGCAACGCTCGAAGGTCCGAGCTACGAGGTGATCATCGGCGATGACTGCGCGGATGCCGACACCAAGGAGCTCTTGTCGCGGGTCGACGGGATCAGGATCGTGGTGAACGACGAGAACCAAGGGTTCCTGCGCACGGTGAACCGAGCGGCAGAGCAGGCCCGCGGTAAGTACCTCGTGCTGCTCAACAACGACACCGAGCCGCAACCCGGCTGGCTGCAGGCGGTGGTGTCCCGGCTCGAGTCTTCCCCGACCGTCGGCGCAGTCGGCGGTCGTCTCGTCTACCCAGACGGCCGGCTCCAGGAGGCCGGCGGCGTGCTCTTCGCGGACGGCTCCGCCGTGAACTACGGCAACGGCACCGATCCCTACAACGCCCTCTACCGCTTCGCGCGGCCGGTCGACTACTGCTCGGCTGCCCTGCTCGGTCTGCGCACCGATGTCTGGCAGCAGCTCGGAGGATTCGACGACACGTTCTCACCTGGGTACTACGAGGACACCGACCTCTGCTTCCGACTGCGCCGTGAGGGTTACGAGGTCTGGTTTGAGCCGGGGGCGCTCGTGCTGCACCGCGAGGGTGGATCCCACGGAACGGACGTGACGGTCGGGGTGAAGCGCCACCAGGTGATCAATCAGCGGGTGTTCGCGGAGCGGTGGAAGGACGAGCTGCGCGATCGGCCGGCGACCGCGACGCCGGTCGGCGCCGCTGCATTTGCCGACCGCCGCGACGGTCCGGTCGTGCTCATCGCTGACCACCTTGTCCCCGAGCCCGATCGCGATTCCGGCTCCCTGCGGATGTTCCAGATCATCGAGGAGTTCGTCGCGCAGGGTTCGCGGGTCGTCTTCCTTCCTGCGAACCGCAACGCGACGCCCGGCTACGCGGCTGCGCTCGAGCGGCTCGGAGTCGAGGTGTTGGACGGAAGCGTCTCGCTCCAGGCGCGGCTCGCCGACCTACGCCCGCAGTGTCGCCTCGCCATCCTGAGCCGGCCCGCGGTCGCGGCGCAGCTCCTGCCCGAAATCCGCGCAGCACTGCCCGCGGCCACCGTGCTCTACGACACCGTCGACCTGCACTGGGCTCGGGAAGACGCCCGCCGCGAGTTCGAGAACGTCCCCGAACAGACCGTGGTCGCGTTCCGAGAGATCGAGCTCGCGCTGATCCGCGCCAGCGATATCACCGCGGTGGTGACCCGCGACGAGGCGGCCACCATCGAACGTGAAGTCCCTGATGCCGTCGTGGCGTACCTTCCGAACGTTCACGCCGAAGCTGGCCCCGCACCCGACCGCGAGAGTCGTAGCGGGCTGTTGTTCGTGGGCGGGTTCCGCCACGTGCCCAACGTCGACGCGGCCCGCCAGCTCGGCCTCGAGATCATGCCCGCAGTGCGAGAGCGCGGCCTGTCGACGCGCTTGACCCTTGTCGGCCCGGATGCGCCGCCTGAGGTCGTCGCGCTCGAAGGGTCCGATCTGGAAGTGCGCGGGTGGGTGCCCGAAGTCGAGCCGCTCATCGACGCCTCCGTCGCGCTTGTCGCACCGCTGCGCTACGGCGCTGGGATGAAGGGGAAGGTCGGCCAAGCGCTGGCGCATGGACTGCCCGTGATCACCACGGCCGTGGGTGCGCAGGGTTTCGGGCTGTGCGACGGCGTCGACGCGCTGATCGCGGAGACTCCCGACGAGTTCGCGGCGGCGATTGAGCGGCTTCTCGGAGACGCCGATCTTTGGGCGCGGCTGTCGGCGGCCGGACCGGCCGTCATCGCACGTACTTGCTCGAAGGCGATCATGGCCGAGGCAGTCAGCGACCTGCTCGCGGGAGCCGGTTCGCGCGCGACGTCGGCCGCTGCCAGATAAGGTCGCGCGATGCTGATCGACACGTGTCTGCCGCCGGTGCCCCACGACGTGCTGCGCGGCCCCGACGACGTGACGCGGGTCTTCACCGGAGCGCCTGAGCGGCAGTGGCTCGCCGATCAGCTGGCTGGTTCGGTTGCGGCGCACGAGAAATGGCACCTTCCCGGGTTCTGTCTCGTGTGCGAGAGCCCTCAGCTGTTCGCTGGCCAGACTCCGTCCGGGTCGACGGTTGAGAGCCCGCTGCTGCCCAACTACCGCGAGATGCTGCTCTGCCCGTCATGTCAGCTGAACAATCGCCAGCGGCTGGCCGCGACCACGCTCAAGACTGCACTGGGACGCCGCTCGCGGCGGCAGACGGTGTACCTCCACGAACAGATCACGCCGATGTTCGACTGGGTCGTGCGCCGGTTCGGCGGCGAGCACGAGATCATCGGCTCTGAGTTCCTGGGGCCGGATGTCGAGCCCGGCGCGGTCGTCGATGGTGTCCGGCACGAGGATGCGCTCGCGCTGAGCTTGGGGAGCGAGTCGGTCGACGCGATCCTGTCGACCGACGTCCTCGAGCACGTCCCCGACATCGAGCCTGCCCTGCGGGAGGCGGTTCGAGTGCTTCGGCCGGAAGGCGCGATGATCTTCTCGATCCCGTTCCACTACACGGAGACGACGACGGTCCGGCGGGCGGAGCTGCAGCCCGACGGCTCGGTCGTGCATCATCGCTCGCCGGAATTCCACGGCAACCCCACACGTCCCGACGAGGGGTCGCTCGTCTTCTACGACTATGGCTGGGACCTCATGGACCTGTGCAAGTCGTGCGGGTTCGCTGATGCCGTCGGCATCGGCGCCTGGTCGCTGCCGCACGGCATCATCGGTGAGCGGTTCCAGACGCTGTTTCTCGCCGTTAAAGGCTGACAGCGCCACGGCTGGGCGCCTTCGGCCGGCAGAGGGCGCGTCGCGCCGACTGACGCCGCGGGCCTCTGCGGCGACGCCGTCTACACCGCGGTCTCCACGGGCACGTCGGTCCAGCTCACCTCGTGCGGTAGGGCGGCGACGCCATGGACCGGCTCAACTGACGTGACCTCGAAGCCGTTCAAGTCTCCGGTCCGTTCATAGATCCGCTGGGAGGTGTCGTCGCCCAGCACGGCGCGGACCCGCAGCCGCCCTGGCCGCAGGTTCACTTGTACCCAGGTGGTCATTCGCCATCGAGACCCGGGTTTCATGCTGACGGGCCGGGGATTGAGGGTGTCGAGCGTCGAAGCGAAGACGACGGTGTCGTTCTCGTCGCGCAGCTCGAGCGTCACTGCCGGGGGAGGCGCGACTTCGTGCGCGAGGACGTCGAGGGCGATGACGACCGGGTCCCCGACACGCACGTGCTGGACCTCGCGGTTCTCCGCGTCCAGCACGATGGCGCCGGCGACCGTGACCGGCGGCTGCTCATGCGCGCCCTCGGGTTCAGCCGTTTCCGTCGATGCCGAGGTAGTCGGTATCCGGTGGTCGCTGAAGTTGAGGTCGAGGTAGCGGTCGCCGATCGCTTCCGGCGCCCCGACCTGCACGACGACGCCGTCCTCGATGAGCATCGCGCGGTCGCAGAACCGGGAGACCGTCGCCATGTCGTGCGTGACGAGGACGATCGTCTTGCCGGCCTCGCGGAGCTGGCGGAACACGTCGAAGCACTTGGCTTGGAACGACGCGTCGCCGACGGCGAGCACCTCGTCGATCAGGAGCACGTCGGCGTCGACCTGCGTCATCACGCTGAACGCGAGGCGCACATGCATGCCCGACGAGTAGTTCTTGAGCTTGAGGTCGATGTGGTCCTGGAGCTCAGCAAACTCGATCACCTCGTCGACCCGCTCGGCGGCTTGCGCGGGCGTGAGCCCCAGCATGATCCCGTTGAGGATGATGTTGTCGCGGGCGGCGAGATCGGGGTTGAAGCCGACGCCGAGCTCGATGAACGTCGAGAGGCGGCCCCCGATCTTGATCGACCCGGAGTCGAGCTTGTAGATCCCGGCCATGCACTTGAGCAGCGTCGATTTGCCCGAGCCATTGCGGCCGACGATGCCGAAGAACTCGCCGCGTTCGACCTCGAAGCTCACGTCCTTGAGGGCGTGGAAGACCTTCGCGCTGCGGTCGAACCGCGGGTTGACCACGCGCTCCTTCAGGGTGTGGCGCTGCTCAGCGGCAAGGCGGAAGTCCTTGTGCACCGAGTCGACGGCGATGGCGAGGGGTCGCTCAGACATTTGGATCACTGATCGTAGCTCGGCGCGGGCGCCTCGACGCCGCGGGGCTCGAG
>JAEZDB010000209.1 GCA_023429855.1 Actinomycetes bacterium | reverse complement strand
GAGCTCGACCGTGTCGACGCTGACCGTGATGTGGCCGCCGCCGTCGGCGGCGGCGTCGCCCGCGTTCCCGACCAGGGTGACAACCACCTGGTGCAGCTGGCTCGATGAGCCGAGCACGGCGGGCGGCTGCCCGGGGCCCGGCGCCTCGAGCTGCACGCCCGGCGCCAAGGTAGGGCGGACCAGCTCGCACGCTTCTCTGGCGACCGCGGCGAGGTCGAACGGCACGCGCACGGGCTCTTCCTCGCGGCTGAAGCTCAGCAGCCGCTTGACGACATCGGACGCGCGCTCGGCGCCGCGGCGGATCTCCGTAATGCTCGTCTCCGGCGAGATCCCGGCGCGCAGCTCAGTCTGCGCGACCGAGGCATTGCTCCAGATCGCGCTGATCACGTTGTTGAAGTCGTGGGCAATCCCACCCGCAAGCGTGCCGATCGCCTCGCGCTTCTGCGATCGCAGTCGCGCAGCGTCCTCCGCGCGGCGCTCGGTCACGTCGCCCAGGACGCCGAAGATGCGCAGCGACTGGTCGTCCTCGCGCTCCACGCGCCCGAGCACCGCCACCCACCGCACCTCTGGGCCGTCGTCGGTCTGCCGCAAGATCCGGCACTCCACGTGGAGTCCGGTGCGGTCTGCGAGGGCGGCGTTCGTCGAGGTCTCGACGTGCTCGAGGTCTTCTGGGTGCACCATTGCGAACACGTCCGCGGCTGGCATGGTCGCCCCCTCGCCGCCGGGCTCGATGCCCAAGATCTCGCAGGTACGGTCGTCGCCGGTGGCCTCGCCAGCACGGAGGTCGAGCACGAAGCGACCCATGCCGCTAACCGCCATCGCGGACTTGAGCTGCTCGGTCAGCGCGCTACGTGCAGCCTCGGCCTCGCGGCGTCGACTCACGTCGATCGTGGCACCGACGGTTCGCAGGAGCGCGCCGTCAGTTCTCCGTACGGCCTTGATCGTGGCCTCGACCCACCGATAGCCGCCGCTCGCGTGGCGTAGCCGAAACGGCGCCATGGTGTACTCGCCGTCGTCGCCCTCCACGGCGGAGGTGGCGAGGGTCCGCAGGTCGTCTGGGTGGATGACGGAGTGGTAGCCGTTGGCCTTCAGCTCGTCGAGCGCGACGCCCGTGAAGCGCTCCCACTGCGGCGACAGGTACTCCATCGTCCCGTCGGGCCTTGCCATCCACAGCAGCTGCGGGAGCGTCTCGGCCAGGAACCGAAAGCGCTCCTCGCCGGGGTCGGGGAGGCCGTCGACCTCGTGGGCGATGTCGATCCGCAGCAGCACGCTGTCGAGCGACCCGTCGGCGGCCGCGACCGGGAGGGCCGTCACATGCCGGCGCCGGGGGCGAGGTGAGGCGTCGTTGGGTTCGATGTCGATCTCAAACGCCCGGCAGAGCGTCGGATCCTCGCGTGCGGCTTCAAGTTGCGCTGACCACTGCGGAAGGTCGGCCCGCGTACCGGAGAGCGCCGCGGCGAGCGTGCTGATCGGTGCGCCGGGTGCGAGCGGGAGGGGCGCGTCATGGTCGGAGGAGCGGACCACGCTGCGCAAGCTCCCGTCGGGGTCGACGACCAGCGAAACACCGCGGTGCGCCGGGATGCTCGGCGGCTCTTGTGCGTCCTGTTCGTGCGGCGTGCTCTGCTCCACCGAGCCTGCTCCAAAATGTCCGGAGGGAAGGGCGTCGGGGTGCCCCTGCGCTCACCGTAACCGCTAGGGGTGAGCGATTGGGCGTCTTGCTTGCCGTTCATACAGCCCGCCGACATGGCGTCCGAACTGGGCGGACAGGCCCGCTTTGCCCGCCGCTACGCCGCTTTCGGGCGCAGCACCGCAGCCCGCCTGGCCCCTTGCATGGGGTACCCTTA
Source organism: Actinomycetes bacterium (assembly GCA_023429855.1). Taxonomy (GTDB): domain Bacteria; phylum Actinomycetota; class Thermoleophilia; order Solirubrobacterales; family Solirubrobacteraceae; genus JAGIBJ01. Next base: position 1,459 of record JAEZDB010000209.1, on the reverse strand, counting down.
GCTGTTCATGACCCAGACCATTGAACCTACGACCCCGGAAGCGACGATCGTCCCGGGCAGCGACGGCTTGCTGCTTGAGATCGACGGCCGGATTGTTCCCAACTACGACGCGACCATCACCCCCTTCAAGGAGGGTGACGTTGTCACCGGCAAGGTCGTCCGCATCGACCACGACGAGGTCCTCGTCGACATCGGCTACAAGTCCGAGGGCGTCATCCCCTCGCACGAGCTGTCGATCCGCAAGTCCGTTGCTCCGGGCGACGAAGTGGAGATCGGCGAAGAAGTCGACGCGCTCGTCCTCATCAAGGAGGACCAGGACGGCCGACTGATCATGTCGAAGAAGCGTGCGCGCTTCGAGAAGGCATGGCGTCGCATCGAGGCTGCCGCCGAGTCCGGCGAGGCCGTCGAGGGCAACGTGATCGAGGTCGTCAAGGGCGGCCTGATCCTGGATCTGGGTATCCGCGGCTTCCTGCCGGCCTCCCTGGTCGACATCCGCCGCGTCGCGAACCTCGACGAGTTCATGGGCACCACCATCGAGTGCCGGGTCATCGAGCTCAACCGCCAGCGCAACAACGTCGTGCTCAGCCGCCGCGCTGTGCTCGAGGAGGAGCGCAAGGAGCAGCGCCAGGAGATCCTGGATCGCCTGCACCCCGGCGACGTCGTCGAAGGCCAGATCTCGAACATCGTCGACTTCGGCGCGTTCGTCGACCTCGCCGGCATCGACGGTCTCATCCACATCTCCGAGCTGTCGTGGTCGCACGTCAACCACCCGTCCGAGCTGCTCTCCATCGGTGAGACGGTCCAGGTCAAGGTGCTCGACATCGACCGCGAGCGTCAGCGCATCTCCCTCGGTCTCAAGCAGACCCAGGAGGATCCGTGGCAGCGCGTCGTCGACACGTACAACGTGGGCGACGAACTCGAAGGCGCGGTCACGAAGGTCGTCACCTTCGGTGCGTTCGTCGAGATCCTCGACGGCGTCGAGGGCCTGGTCCACATCTCCGAGCTCGCGGCGCACCACGTCGAGAACCCGCGCGAGGTCGTGGCCCCTGGCGATCCGGTCAAGGTCAAGGTCCTGGAGATCGACGACGAGCGTCGCCGCCTCTCCCTGTCGGTCAAGCGCGTCGAGGGCCAGGTCCTGCCGACCCGCACCCTCGAGGACGGCTACGACGAGGTCACCGACGAGGGCTACGACGCTGCCGACTACGTCGGCAACTACACCTCTGAGGACCCGGTCGCGGTCGACACCACCGAGATCGTCGAAGGCGATGTCGAGGCTGTCGCCGAGGTCGAGGCGCCGGCTGAGGCTGAGGTCGAGGGTTCGGCCGACGTCGAGGGTGAGATCGCCGAGGGCGACGAGGCTGCTGAGCCTGCTGCCAGCGCCGACGCCGACGCTGACGCCACCGAGGAGCCGGCCGCCGAGGCCGACGCTCCGGCCGAAGAGGCCTAAAACCTGATGGGA
>JAEZDB010000100.1 GCA_023429855.1 Actinomycetes bacterium | reverse complement strand
TCCCTGCGAGGCCCTCGGCTTTCCGTCGCACCTGGAGGAGTGCTGGTCTGGGCTGCGGCGCCGGGCAGGAAGGGGTTCCGCCAGGCGCCGCGGCGCAGGCTGTTGGCTAGTAGCTGACGGGCGCCGGCGGCGACTCGGTCAGCGTGAAGCCGTTGCCGGTGGCGGCGACGAGCGCGCTCAGGAGCGGCCCGTACGCGCCGCAGTCGGTGAGCGGCGGGATCGTCGCGGTCGTGCTCGACGTGAGCTTGCCCGTCCCGAGCGCCGAGACCGGTCCGTCGTAGCGGATCGGGATCTGGAGCGAGGACTGCGTGCGGCAGTTCGTGCCGAACGTGATGCCGAATGCACCGAGCGACTCGATCCGCAGAATCATCGGCGCGGTGCCGCTGAGGTGCAGGTAGCCGTTGTCGTCGAGGCTCACCGAGCCGACGATGCGGCCGGTCGGGACCATCGTGATCGCCGTCTTGATCTTGATCCCGAGGATGTCGATCGTCGTGAAGAACGGCGGGATGCTCGCGAGGCCGTCGAGCTTCTGCGTCGTGAGGTTCGTCGTCCCCGTGAAGCGCGAGGTCGTCGGCAGGGCCAGCGTCTGGTTCAGCGTCTTCAGGCGGACGCTGCCCGCGAGGTTCCACTGGTCGAGGTTGACGACGAAGTCGCCGCCCGGCGCGTCGGCGGTGGAGACCGGGTCCGGCTTGCCGTTGTTGCAGTTGCTCGCCTGCGAGCGGCTGTTCATGCGGTCGGCGACCCAGTTCATGACATAGGGCGCGGCCTGGAACAGGGTCGTGAGGTGCTCCGACGGGTACAGGTCGAACTTGACGTTCGTGCCCTTCGCGCACCACGCCTTCTTCAGCGCGTAGGCCTGGCCGAGCGGCAGGAACTCATCAGCGGCGCCGTGCCACTGGTAGACCGGCGTGTTGATCTTCTTCGTGCCGAGCGTCTGCGCGTTCAGCGTCGCCGCGACCGACGGGATCTGCAGGAGCTGATCGAGCGTCTGGTTGTTCTTCGTGAACTGGCTGATGTTGGCGTTGCGGTACTTGTTCAGCAGCTTGAAGACGCACCCGCCGGAGAGCGCGTCGGCCTTGGCTGCCTGGCCCGCCGAGTTCGCGAGGTCGTCGAACGGGATGCCCTGGGGGTACTCGGTCGAGAGACCGATCACGCCGCCGAGCAGGAAGGACGCGCCCTCAGCGCCGTTGAGGTACTTGGCGGAGGTGACGAAGTCGCCTGGGACGCCACCGGCAGCGACGCCGGCGAGGTTGAGGTCCGGGTAGTACGTCGGCGCGAGCTCGCCGGCCCAGCCAGCCGACTGGCCGCCCTGGGAGAAGCCCCAGATCACGTTCTTGCCGCCCGGGTAGTTCTTCACGGTGGCCGGCGGCAGCTGCTTGGCCGCGCGGATCATGTCGAGGACCGCCTGGCCCTGCGACTTGCCGGCGAGGTAGCTCGGCGACGAGCCGTTCGTGTAGCCCGCGTAGTCGGAGGCGAGGACGGCGTAGCCCCTGGAGAGCGCGGCGACGAGGTTCGGCGACTCGTACTCGGTGCCGCCGTTGGCGGCAAGGACCTGCTTCGACGGCGCGCAGGCCTTGGCGAGACCTTGCGTGCCGAAGGCGTAGGCGATGTTGTTGCCCGCATAACCGGAGCGGGGGACGAAGACCGTGCCGGTGACGAAGTTCGAGTTCCCGTTGGAGTCGCGGGAGCGGTAGAGGATCGTCCAGTTGTTGGTGGAGGGAGCACCCGCGCCGAGGTTGACGGTGGCAGGGCGGTACCAGATGAGCTCACCGGCGGGGCCCGACGCGGGCACGTTGGTGGGAGGCGTATAGAACGCGTCGGTCGAGGGGCCGACGACGGGCGCTGCAGCTGCGCTCGAAGCCAGGCCAAGCGCGGCGAGAGCCGCCAACGAGGCGCTCGCGATTCGCGAGGAAACGGACATGGGGACAGAGACCTTTCGGCAAGGGTGTGCGGGGACACACACGGACGTTTGCCAAATTAGAACCTCGTTCTGGTAACGCCGAGTTTTCAGTAGCGTTCAGGCGCGTTGGCGCTCATTAGGGGGACGCGGGTCGGGGGACGGCGCGGTGTCGTGGCCCAGTCCCACGCGACGCCGTAGGCTGAGCGGTGATGCCCAGCGCCATCACCGTCAACGGCTCGCCGCGTGAGGATCTGCCCTCGCCGCTGAGCGTCGCCGCGCTCGTTGAGGCCCATGGTCTGCCCGCCGAGGGGCGTGGCGTCGCCGTCGCCGTCGACGGCGAGGTCGTGCCGCGCGGGCAGTGGGCCGACCACGTGATTCCCGACGGCGCCGAGGTCGAGCTCGTCCAGGCGATCCAGGGCGGCTGACCGCCGATGACGCAGACCGATCCAGCCGCAAGTCCCCAGACAGGCGCTGCCCCGGCGGCAAGCAGGTCGGGCGCCGATGTCGCGGCCGCCGAGACTGTCGCCGCCCCTTCGATCCCGCCGCTCGTGATCGCCGGCGAGACGCTCGAGTCTCGGCTGATCCTCGGCACGGGCGGCTTCGACCGGATGGACGAGCTGGCCGCCGCGTGCGCCGTGAGCGGCACGTCGATGGTCACCGTCGCGATGCGCCGCGTCGACCCGTCGCAGCAGGGCTCGCTGATCGACACCCTCGACCGCGCTGGCGTGCGCGTGCTGCCGAACACGGCGGGGTGCTTCACGGCGCGCGAGGCGGTGCGGACCGCCGAGCTGGCGCGCGAGGCGCTTGAGACGAACTGGGTCAAGCTCGAGGTAATCGGCGACGACCGCACGCTGCTGCCCGACGCCGCCGAGCTGATCGACGGCGCCGAGCAGCTTGTCGCGCGCGGCTTCACCGTGCTGCCCTACGCCACCGACGACCCCGTCCTCTGCCGCCGCCTCGAAGACGCCGGCTGCGCCGCCGTGATGCCGCTGGGCTCGCCGATCGGCTCCGGTCGCGGGATCGCCAACCCGATCAACATCGCCCTGATCGCCGAGCAGGCCGGCGTGCCCGTGATCCTCGACGCGGGCATCGGCACGGCCTCGCAGGCCGCGCAGGCCCTTGAGCTGGGGTGCGACGCCGTCCTGCTTGCCACGGCCGTGTCGCGCGCCGCCGACCCGGTCCGGATGGCTGCCGCGATGAAGGCAGCCGTCGAAGCCGGCTGGCTTGCCGGCGGCGCTGGGCGCATCCCGATCCGCACGTGGGCGCAGGCGTCGACGACGCCCGAAGGCATGGCCGACCTGAGCTGAGCCGGCCTGCCGCAACAGGTGGGGCCGCCGGTCTGCGAAAGTGCATCAAGCCATGGACGCCACCCAGGACCGCATCGCCACGCTCCTCGACGCTTTCGAGGTGGCCTGGTCGGGCCCGAGCGCGTTGGCATTCGGCGTCGTCCTCGACGCCAACGGGCACTATGAGGACCCGCTTCTCCGCGGGCCGCTTCGCGGCCCCGAGCGCCTCGCGCAGCACGCCGCACGCATGCGTGTGGCCTTTCCCGACCTCGTCTTTGAGCGCAGCGGCCCGCCGATGGTCGGCGGCTCCGTCGTGTCTCAGGGCATTCGCCTCAGCGGCACGCACCGCGCCGAGATCGGCTCGATCCCGTCGACCGACAAGGAGCTCAGCATCCACGCCGTGATCGTGGCCGGGCTCAACCCGTCGGGCACGCGCTTGGAGCGCGTCCGGATCTTCTTCGACCGCTACGACGCCGCGGTCCAGCTCGGCGTCCTACCCCGCGAGCGCTCGCTCGCCGAGCGCGCCATGCTCATGGTGCGCGGCTTCGGCATCCCGCGGCTGCCGTAGGGGCTCGCTGGCCGCGCCCCGGTAGGTCCCATGGTGGACGCAGTGGCGCCCGATGGCGCCCGGTGCAACAGCGACTGAGCCGCAGGCGGGGCGACCGCGCGTCAAGCGGCCAAGGCG
>JAEZDB010000087.1 GCA_023429855.1 Actinomycetes bacterium | reverse complement strand
CGCCAGTACCTCGCCGACCGAGCCGACGACGTGGAACGTCATGCTGTCGCGCACGTCCGCCGGGACGTCGTCCAGGTCCGGCGCGTTGCGCTCGGGCACGACCACCTCGGTCAGGCCTGCCGCGTGGGCGGCCAGCACCTTCTGCTTGAGGCCGCCAATCGGCAGGACGCGTCCCTGCAGCGTCACCTCGCCCGTCATGCCGATCGTGCTCTTCACCGACCGGCCCGTCAGCAGCGAGGCGATGGCCGTGACCATCGTGATCCCCGCGCTCGGCCCGTCCTTGGGAATGGCGCCGGCCGGCACGTGCACGTGCAGTTCGCGCCCGTCGAGCGCGTCGGCGGACACGCCCAGGTCGTCCGCGCGGCTCTTCACGTAGGTCAGCGCAATACGCGCCGATTCCTTCATGACGTCGCCCAGCTGGCCCGTCAGTACGAGCCCGCCTGGACCCGGCATCGAAGCGGCCTCGACGAACAGGACGTCGCCGCCAGTGCCGGTGACGGCCAGGCCGGTGGCCACGCCCGGAGTGGCCGTGCGCGCCGCCGCCTCGTGGAAGAACTTCGTGCGTCCCAGTGCCTCGCGGACGAAGCTGGTGTCGACCTGGACGGGCGCCGACCGCGTGTCCGACGCGATCTGCGTGGCCGTCTTGCGAAGCAGCGTGCCGAGCTCGCGTTCGAGCTGTCGCACGCCCGCCTCACGCGTGTAGTCGGTCACGATCAGCCGCAGCACCTCGTCGTCGACGACGGCTTCCTCCAGACGCAGACCGTTGCGCTCCACCTGCCGCGGCCACAGGTGACCGCGGGCGATGGCGACCTTCTCATCGGTCGTGTAGCCGTCGAAGCGGCTCACTTCCATCCGGTCGAACAGCGGACCGGGGATCGAGTCGGCCACGTTTGCCGTCGCCACGAACAGCACGTGCGACAGATCGAGCTCCACGTCGAGGTAGTGGTCGCGGAACGAGTGGTTCTGCGCCGGGTCGAGCACCTCGAGCAGCGCCGCCGACGGATCGCCGCGCCAGTCGGCGCCGAGCTTGTCGACCTCGTCGAGCATGATCACGGGATTCATGGTGCCCGCGTCCCGCAGGGCACGCACGAGCCGGCCGGGCAGCGCCCCGATGTAGGTGCGCCGATGACCGCGGATCTCGGCTTCGTCCCGGACACCGCCGAGCGACATGCGGACGAACTCCCGCCCCGTGGCCCGCGCGATCGACTCCCCGATCGACGTCTTGCCGGTTCCGGGCGGTCCGATCAGCGTGAGAATCACGCCCGACCGCTTCGTGTCGCTCATGCCGCGCTCGGTCCGCAGCTTGCGGACCGCCAGGTACTCGGTGATGCGCTTCTTCACATCATCGAGTCCTTCGTGATCCGCGTCGAGGACCTCGCGCGCGTAGCCCGGATCGAGGCGCTCGTCCGAGCGCTTCGACCACGGCACGGCAATCAGCCAGTCGAGGTACGTGCGGATGGTGGCGGCCTCGGCGTTCTGGTCGCCCAGCCGCTCGAGCCGCGAGAGCTCGCGTTCGGCCTGCTGGCGTACGGCGTCCGGCATGCCGGCGTCGGCAATCTTCTCGCGATAGTCGGACGTGGCCGAGCCGTCCTCGTCACCCAGCTCCTTCCGGATCGCGTCCATCTGCTTGCGCAGGAAGTACTCGCGCTGCTGCTTCTCGGCGCCGCTCTGCACATCGTCGCGGATCCGCGCGCGGACCTGCAGCTCGGTGAGACGCTCGCGCTGGAGCTTGACGGCCAGCTCGAGGCGCTCGGTCACGTCGACCGTCTTGAGAAGCTCGACCTTGTCGTCGAACGAGATGTCGGGCGAGTAGCCGGCCGAATCGGCGAGGGCGCCCGGCTCCACGATCGCGCGCAGGAACGCGCTGATGCGGCCGTCGTCGCCGCGCAGCTCGAGGATCTCCTCGACCACGGCGCGGTACTCGCGCTCAAGCTGGCGGGTCTTGCCGTCGACCGGGTGCACGTCGGGGTGCTCCTCGACCTCGACGCGCAGCTCGCCCGTTGGACCGGTGTGTCCCGCGCCGATCTTCGCGCGGTGCAGGCCGTTGACCTGGACGGCGTGCCCGCCGCCGGGGAGCCGCACATGGTCGACGACCTCGGCGATCAGGCCCACGTCGGCGAACTCGTTCTCGTGGCGGGGCACGAGCACGATGCGCTCGTCGGTGCCGACGTCGATCGTCAGCGTGAGGCCCATGTTCGGGAAGACGACCACGTCTTCCAGCGGGATGAGCCTCAGGTTCTTGGTGAATGGCATCGCGGTACTAAGTCCTCACGTGGTTACGAAACGTAAGTCTGAGTCTAGCCACATCAGATCGCCTAGATCAACGAATTGAGATTTCGACCTGGACGCCGCGCAGATCCGGGCCCGCCAGGCGCGCCGGTAGAGTGCGGGCATGCCGACGCTCCGCTCTGCGGCCCGCTCATGCGCCGGGGGTTCGGCGTGATCGCCCCGTTCGTCTCCGCCGCGTGGGTGCTCGAGCACCGCGACGAGGTCGTCCTCGCCGACGTGCGCTTCTACCTCGACGGCCGCTCGGCCCGTGCCGCCTACGATGAGGGCCACCTCCCGGGCGCGGTCTTCATCGACCTCGAACGCACCCTCGCTGCGCCTGCCTCGCCGCTCGACGGGCGCCACCCGCTGCCGAGCCCCGAGGTGTTTGCGGGCGGGATGCGCGCCGCCGGCATCAGCGAGTCCTCGACGGTCGTCGCCTACGACGATGCGGGCGGCGTCATCGCGGCGCGCCTCGCGTGGATGCTGCGCGCCCTCGGCGTCGATGCTGCCGTGCTCGACGGCGGGCTGGACGCGTGGCCGGAGCCCTTGGTCGTCGCTGAGCCCGAGGTGCAGCCGTCGACGTTCGCCGTGCGCGACTGGCCGGCGGACCGGCTCGCGACGATCGACGACGCGCAGGATCCGCGTAACGTCGTGATCGATGCGCGCCCGCGTGAGCGCTTTGAAGGGCAGCCCGATGCCGTCGACCCGCGCTTCGGCCACATCCCGGGCGCGCGGAGCCTGCCGTGCCGCGAGCACCTCGATGGCGGCGTGCTCCGGTCCAAGCACGACCTGCGGGCGGCGGTGGACGCCGTCGGCGCGGGTGGCGACAATCCGGTCGTGTCGTACTGCGGCTCGGGCGTCACGGCCTGCCACAACCTGCTCGTGCTGGAGCACCTCGAACTACCGCCGGGCCGCCTCTACCCGGGGTCGTGGTCGCAGTACAGCCACACCGATCTGCCCGTGGAGACCTCGAACTAATGGCGACCCGGTTTCAGCGTCCCACCGCCGACGACGTCGGCTTCGACCAGTCGACGCAGCGCGGCCTGATCTTCGTCGGCGCGATGGCGCTGCTGATGTGGATCTCCGAGATCATCGACGCGCTCCCCAAGACCGATCTCGACCAGTACGGCATCCGCCCGCGCGAGCTGCTGGGCCTCGAAGGCATTGCCTTCTCGCCGTTCCTGCACGGCGGTTGGGACCACCTGATCGGCAACACGATCCCGTTTGTGATCCTCGGCGGCACGATCGCGATGAGCGGCTTGGCGCGGATCGCGTGGGTCACGTTGATCGTCGTCGTGATCGGCGGCTTCTTCACCTGGCTCTTCTCGCCCGACCACAGCGTGATCATTGGCGCCAGCGGCGTCGTCTTCGGCTACGCCGCCTACCTCGTGGCGCGCTGGCTCTACACGCGGCGGCTGCTCCATCTGCTCACCGGGCTGATCGTCGCCGCGGTCTGGGGAGCGACGCTGATGGCCGGCCTCGTGCCGACGCCGGGCGTCTCTTGGCAGGCGCACCTGTTCGGCGCCCTCGGCGGCTTTGCGGCGGCCCGGCTGCTCGACGGCCGCGACCGCGCGCGGGAGATCAAGGCCCGCGGCGAAGACCCGTCAGGCTTCCTCGGGCGCTAGGCCGGGCAGGCGCGACGTGGCTGCGAAAGCGACCCAGGCGACCCGCGTCGCCGAGCGGGCGAAGATCCCGTTTACGATCCACGAGTACGAGCACGACCCGTCGGCCGCCTCGTTCGCTCTAGAGGCCGTCGAGCTGCTCGGCCTCGACGCCGACCGCGTCTTCAAGACCCTCGTCGTCCTGCGCGACGGCAAGCCCGCCGTCTGCGTGATCCCCGCCTCTGCGACCCTCGACCTCCGCGCCCTCGGCAAGCGCTCCGCGATGGCCCCAACCGATCAGGCCGAGCGCCTCACCGGCTACGTCGCAGGCGGCATCAGCCCTCTCGGCCAGAAGCGCCCGCTGCCGACGCTCCTCGACGACAGCGCGATGACGTTCGACACGATCTACGTCAGCGCGGGGCGGCGAGGGCTCGAGATCGAGCTCGCGCCTGCAGACCTTGTTGCGCTGACGAAGGCCGACGTGCGCGCGATTCGCCGCGACGCCTGAGGGGGCGGGGCCGCAGATCCATCGAGCCGGCGGGACGTCTCGCCTCCGCGGCCCGCGCGACCGTCGGACCGACCGCTTTCGGCCGACCGTCCGGCCACCGATTCTCCCCAGGTGCCTGTGCGTGGTATTACGTTGGGCTTCAGTCGATCGTGCCGCGAGCCCAGGAGCAACGCCGATGAACCACTGGAACCTGAAGACTGTCGACGTCGCGCCGCGTGCGCCGCACATCCTCGCGACAAACGATTCCCGCGCGATCATCGTCAACTTGCCCGCCGGTGAGAGCCTCACCGACCACCAGGTCCACGAGCGCGCCTGGGTCACGGTCGTGCAGGGCAGTGTGAAGGTGACGACCACCGCCGACGGCGCCACCGTCGACGCCGACGATGGCCACCTCTTCATGTTCGACGCCGCCGAACGCCACCGCGTCGACGCCGTCACCGACAGCCGCCTCCTGCTCCTCCTTGCACCGTGGCCGGGCGAAGGGCACCCTGGAGAGACGCCGCTGGAAGAGAAGCGCCGCGCGTCTGAGCGGGCGGCGAGCATCAACGGGCGCTGAGGGCGCGTTACGATGCGCGTCGCTGGGGCATCGCTGCGCCCGCGCGACTAGATGTGGCCGATTCTGATCGGCCCGCGCGCTGACTCCGGGTCGACGCGCTCGCCGTGCTGGCGGATCTCAAGGCGGCCGGCGTGGTGCTCCACGGCGGCGACGGCGCGGACGGCGTCCATGAGGTCGCGCCATTCGGGGTCGGGAGCGAGCGTGCGGGCGACGTCGGACGGGCAGATGGTGGCGTCGGCGGCGCGGGCGTCGAGCAACTTCGCCATGGTGGCGCGGATCTCGGTCGGCGTGGGCGGTTTCTTCGGCATCTCCCAAGCCGAGCTTAGGTCGACGTTCCGTGGTCGGGCAGCGCCGAGCGGCAGTGAGCGTTCTTTAGTTGTCCCTATAGGGGCACAAAAGGAACGCTCAATGTTGCGGGAGGACTAGCGGAGGCCGGCGCCGCCCTAGACGTGCCGCATCAGGAACTCGGCCATCTCGGCGCGCGCCTCGGCGGCCTCGGGCACCGCGTGCTGGGTGTTGAACGCGTGCCAGAGGTTCTCCCAGACGCGCAGCTCCGCGTCGACGCCGCCGCGGCGCATCGCCCAGTAGAGGCGGGTGCAGTCGCTGAGGAAGAGATCGCGCGTGCCGGTGGTGATCAGGGCGGGCGGGAAGCCGTCGTAGGCGGCGTAGATGGGGGAGACGAGCGGGTCGTCGAGCGGCGCGCCGGCGGCGTAGGCGTCGACGGCGACCGGGAGCTGCTCGGGCCACCGGAGGACCGGGTCGCGGTCGTCGTTGGCGGTGCGGCTGTCGCCGGCTCCGGTGAGGTCGGTCCACGGGGAGTAGAGGCCGAGCGCGGCCGGGAGCCGTGCGCCGGCGGCGCGGAGGCGCTGAGTCAGCGCGAGCGCCCG
>JAEZDB010000452.1 GCA_023429855.1 Actinomycetes bacterium | reverse complement strand
CACGGGCGGCGCGGCGCGATGGCGCAGCCGGAGCCGGAGCCGGAGCCCTCGGAGCATTTGCTCGCCGCAACCGCACCGCGCTCGCGCTCGGCGCGGTTGGCCTCGTGCTGATCACGGCCGTCGTCGCGATCGCCGGCGGCGGCGACGGCGACCCGGCCAAACAGCCCGTAGCCGCCGAGGCGAAGAAGCCGCCGAGCCCCTACGGCGAGCCGACCCTCACGCCGCTGCCGCCAAAGACGCGCCTCGTCGCCTACACCGGCGCACCGCAGGCCGAGGAGCTCGGAATCTTGGGCACCATGCCGTTCGAGCGGGCCGCCGACCGCCTCGATCGTCAGGCCGTACCCTACGAGCGCAAGTCGCGGCCGGTGCTGCGCGCCTTCGATCTCATCGCGACGATCGCCAACGCCCACCCCGGCCCGTCCGGCAAGTACCGCACCCGTCAGACCCCGCAGGTCGTCGCACGCTATCTCCGTGCTGCTCGCCGCCACGACGCGGCCCTCATCCTCGACGTCCAACCGGGAACGAGCAACTTCGTCGACGAGATCAAACCGCTCGAGCGCTGGCTCAAGGAGCCCGACGTGCACCTCGCCCTCGACCCGGAGTGGCGGATGCGCCCAGGTGTGAGACCCGGCAGCGAGATCGGCTGGGTCTCCGCGGGCGAGATCACCGAGACGCTCAACCGCGTCGCCCGGATCGTCCGCGCCAACAAGCTGCCGCCCAAGCTCGTCATCGTGCACCGCTTCACCGACGGCATGATCAAGAACCTCGAGATGGTCGACGTGCCCAAGGAGGTCGTCGGCGTGATCTCGATCGACGGCGTCGGCACCCGCACCCAGAAGATCCACACCTACGACCGGATCGCGCCGACCCTGCCCAAACCGTGGCTGCCGGGCTTCAAGCTCTTCTACGTCGAAGACCGGGCCGCCGGCGGGATGCTCTCCGGCAAGCAGACGATGGCGCTCACGCCGCGGCCCGACGTCGTCCTCTACGAGTAGCGCAGCGAGGTGCGTCAGGCGCGCTCGCGGCGGCCTGCAGAAACGACGGGCAGCCGTGCGGTCACGAGCGCGCGCAGACGGCTAGCCTGTACTACCAATGTCCTCCAGCGTGGTGATGAAGTTCGGCGGCACCTCGGTAGCCGACGCAGAGCGGATCACGCGTGCCGCGCGCCGGATCGTTGCGCGGCGCGAAGAGGGCAAGGGCGTCGTCGTGGTCCTGTCGGCCCGCGGCAAGGAGACCGACCGGCTGATCGCCGACGCATTCGAGATCTCCGAGAACCCGGATCCACGCGAGATGGACATGCTCCTGTCGACCGGTGAGCGGATCTCGTGCGCGCTGTGCGCGATGGCGATCCGCGACCTCGGCCACGAGGCGATCTCGCTGTCGGGGTCGCAGGCCGGGATCGTGACCGACACGGTCCACACGAAGGCCCGCATCGTCGACGTGAAGGCGCACCGCATCCAGGACGCGCTCGACGAGGGCAAGATCGTCCTCGTCGCCGGCTTCCAGGGCGTGTCGACCGCGAAAGACGTCACCACCCTCGGACGCGGCGGCTCCGACACCACGGCCGTGGCGCTCGCTGCGGCGATCGGCGCGGAGGTCTGCGAGATCTACACCGACGTGCCCGGCGTCTTCAGCGCTGATCCGCGCATCGTGCCCGACGCCCGCAAGCTCGACGTCGTCTCGTTCGAGGAGGTCCTCGAGATGGCCGCCTCCGGCGCGGGCGTCTTGCAGCTGCGGTCGGTCGAGTACGCCCGCAACCACGGCGTGACGATTCACTGCCGTTCGAGTTTCGACGATTCCGTCGGTACGTTCGTCGTCCCAGAGGAGGAGACCATGGAACAACCAATGATCACCGCGGTCACCCACTCCACGGGCGAAGCGCGCATCACCTTGCTCGGCGTCCCCGACACGCCCGGCGCCGCCGGCCGCGTCGCGACCGCGTTGGCCGAAGCCAATGTCAACGTCGACATGATCATCCAGAACGAGCCCATCGCCGATGGCGAGCCGGCCGACATGTCGTTCACCGTGCCCGAGGAAGACCTGCGCGCCGCCAACACCGCGCTGGCGCCGCTGCAGGCCGAGCTCGGCCTGCGCGGGATCGTCACGGACCAGTCCGTCGGCAAGGTCTCCGTGGTCGGCGCCGGCATGCGCAGCCACCCCGGCGTGGCCGCCAAGGTGTTCACCGTGCTCGGTGCCGAGTCGATCAACATCGAGATGATCTCCACGAGCCCGATCAAGATCAGCTGCGTCGTCCCGCAGGACCAGGTCCCGTCGGCCGTGCAAGCGCTTCACAGCGCGTTTGAACTCTCCGGCGACGACACGATCCTCGCCGAGCAGCCCTTCTCCGAGCGAGGTGCGTCATGAAGGTCGCCGTCGTCGGCGCGACCGGAGCGGTCGGCCAGCTTCTCCTGAAGACCCTCGAGCGTCGCGGCTTCAAGGCCGACGAGATCGTGCCGTTCGCATCCGAGCGTTCGGCCGGCAAGGAGCTGCCGGGCTACGGCACCATCCAGCCGCTCACCGAGGAGACCGTCAAGGGCTTCGACATCGCGCTGTTCTCCGCAGGCGGCTCGACCTCCAAGGCGTGGGCTGAGAAGTTCGTCGCCGGCGGCGCCACCGTGGTCGACAACTCGTCGGCGTGGCGCAAGGACGACCGCGTGCCGCTCGTCGTCTCCGAGGTCAACCCTGAGGCGATCGCGCTCGCGACGAGCCCCGAAGGCCGCGGCATCGTCGCCAACCCGAACTGCACGACGATGGTCATGATGCTGCCGCTCAAGGCGCTCCACGACCAGTTCGGCCTCACCGCCATGGTCGCCACCAGCTACCAGGCCGCCGGCGGTGCCGGCCAGTCCGGCATCGACGAGCTCGCGTCGCAGGCGCCGATCGTCGGCGCCGACGTCGACCGGCTCGTCAACGACGGCGCCGCTGCCGCCGCGACCGTCACCCCGAGCACGTTCGCCAAGACGATCGCCTACAACGTGATCCCGCTGCTCGGCACGATCGGCGAGGAGGGCTACACCGACGAGGAGCTCAAGATGCGCGACGAGTCGCGCAAGATCCTCGGTGTGCCCGACCTCGCCGTCGCCCCGACGTGCGTCCGGGTGCCCGTCATGGTCGGCCACTCGATCGAGGTCCGCGCGACCTTCGCGCAAGAGGTCGACTTGGATGCTGCGCTCAAGGCGCTCGCCGCGTTCCCGAACCTGGTCGTCGAAGACGTCCCCACACCCCTCGAGGCTGCCGGCCGCGACGAGACGTTCGTCGGCCGCGTGCGCCGCGACCTCACCGACCCCAAGAGCCTCAACCTCTTTGTCGTCGGCGACAACCTCCTCAAGGGCGCCGCCCTGAACACCGTCCAGCTCGCTGAGCTCGTGGTTCAGCAGAGCGCCGCTGCCACCGCGTAGCGCGACGCGCACGAAGGACGCCCAGGCGGCGTCCTACGCCTTCGCGCAGTACTTCTTCAGGTCTTTGCGGGTCCTGCTGATGGTGTCCATCAGGAGGTTCGCGCCGGTGCGGTACTGGTTGTAGGACCGCTGGTGCTGGCGGACGGCGGCGTTGGCTTTGCGGAGGGGCGCGCCGGCCTTGTAGATCTTCTTCTGCTCGGCTTTGCGGACCTGCGCGAGACGACGATTGGCCTTCTTCTTGGCGGCCTTGCTCTTCGCGCGCTTGGCGGCCTTCTTTGCGGACGCGATGCGCTTGTTCGAGGCCTTCGTCTGCTTGGTGAGCTTGGCCTTGGCCGGGGCGACCTTCTTCTTGGCGGCAGCGAGGCGGTTCTTGGCGGCATCGCGGCGCTTGCGGACGACGCCGAGGTCGCTGCTCCGCTGCGCGAGAGCCGTCTGCGTGTTGACGCACTTCAGACCTTCGCTCACCGACATCACGCGCGACGCCAGCGCCTCAGGGGCGCGGTCGACGGTCTCGACGATCTGGATGCAGAGCAGGTGCGGACCAGCCGTCTTGGTCCGGTAGCGGAGGCGCAGCGTCTTGGTGTAGTCGCCGTTCGGGAGGCCGACGACGCTCTGCAGCGGGCGCTTGCCGCTGGCGGCCTTCACCATCGTCGCGCAGGACTGGCCCTTGTCGGTCTCGGCCATGACGAGCGCGCGGCGGCCGGTCCCGGGGTTGGTGCCCGCGAGCTTGACCGAGAAATAGTCGCCGGAGCGGGCGCCCGCGGGAATCTCGGCGGTGAGCGTGGCCGTCTTGTTGGCGACGGTGACTGCCTGGTCAAACCGGGCGACGGTCGAGGCTTCGTTGGCCGACGGGAATCCGACGAGCCACCCGCAGAGCCGGTAAGCGCCGGAGTCCTTGGGAGTCGCGGAAAGGGTGGCCGAGTAGGTGGCTCCGAGCGGCACCGGTGACGCGGCGGGGACCGGGCCCTTCGCGTTCACGGCGACGCGCGGGCCGGTGGCGATCTGCCGCGGGTAGAGCGGCGAAAGCGGGCACGCGGCGACGTCCTTGAGCAGCGCGACGTGGGCGGTGGCTTGGCCGTCGATCTCGCCGCTGACGGCCAGCGAGAACTTCGCCTCCTCGGTCAGCTCACCGGGGGCTGTCCAGGTCGCCGTGGCGCGGGTGGCGGCGCCGCCGAGGTCGGGCGTCGTGGTGGCCGGGGTCTCCGGCGTGGTGGCCTCGGGCGTGGTGGGCGTGGTGGCGTCGAGCAGCGGCGTGGTGGCCGCGGCGGGCGCTGCGCCGCCAAAGGCGGCGAAGGCGGGCGCGAGCAGCGCGGCAAGCACCATCCCGCTGGCGACCCAACGTGGACGGGCGCGAGGGTTGGGGCTGGAGTTCACGCGGGTCACGGTATCGACGACCCCCGCCAGGGGCGGAAGTTTCGGTGCACCTGGGCGCGGGCGCCCGGCTTCCTTGAGATCGGCGCCGCGGCGCGTAGGTGCAGTGCGATAGGCGCCAGCCGAGCAGGCTGGCGCGCCGCCGCCCTTAGCCGCCGGAGTTCTGCGCTTCTTGCGCTGCGTCGAACGGCGCCTCCCAAACGGCCTTGGCGCCCTCGTGCCCGGTCTTGACGGTGAACCCGATGGTGGCGAGGCCGAGTACGGCTACGACGACGATCGCGCCGGTTTGGAGGGCGCCCTTGAGACGGCTGCCGAGGAGTGCGACGCCCACAGTGGCGATCGCGAGGAGGAAGCCGACGAGGCGCAGCGTCTCCGCGGCCTCTTCGTGCTCGTGGATCGCCTCCCCGAGCTGCAGGGTGGCGGCCAGCTGCTCACCGGACTCGGCGGCGAGGATGGCGGAGGTTGCGAAGACGACGGCCAGCGCCGCGGTGGGCCACAGGAGTCTCGTCCGCCACTTCGGGAAGAGCAGCAGCAGGGCGAGCAGGCCGACGACCGGGCCCAGCACGATCGGCAGGTGCACGATCAGCGGGTGGGCGGGCAGACCGCCGATCTTCTCGGGCATCGTTCTCCTTCGAGGGCGCGAGGAACTCGCGGGGTTCCAGCGCACCCTCGCAGGTGAACGTAAGGAAGTCGGTAAAGACGCAGCAGATCCTGCGGCTCTACCCGCGGCTGCCGGCCTTGGGCGCGGTCAGTCGTTGAGGTTCAGGAACGACAGGAAGATGTTGAGGATCGAGACGAAGATGCCGGTGGCGAGCCACACGACGTCGGCCTCGGTGCCGCGGCGGCGCAGGTAGTTGAAGTCGACGACGATCAGCACGGCCGAGAGCAGGCCGATGGCGGCGCTGATGATCGGGTTGCCACCGGCGCCGAAGGCGAACATCAGCCAGCTCACGAGCACCGTCGCGAAGACGACGAGCGTGAGGGGCTTCATCCACTTCGCCAGGTCGTGGGCGGTGAAGGTGCCGATGCAGGCGGCGCCGAGCACGACGACGGCCGTCATACCGGCGGCTTCTGCGACCACGTCGGGGTTGACCGAGAGGTAGTAGTTCAGCGTCGGGCCGGTACCGAGCCCGAGGATGAAGGCGATGAGGAACAGCCAGGTCGTGCCGACGAGACCGGTGCGCAGCGCCTTGACGAACGACTGCGCGAAGAGCATCACGGTGCCACCGATGAACAGGGCGAGCGCGGTGCCCTGCGAGTAGTCGCCGCCGATGACGGTGCCGACGGTGAAGAGCCCGATCGCGATCGCGACGAGCATCATCGTCTGCGCAAGCAGCGCCCCGTACGAGGCGCCCTCTTGCACCGCGGCGCGATCGCCGTGCGTGTAGTCGATTCGGGTGGTGGTCGAGTCAGGGTCCAGCATCAGACACTGAATGTAGCGCGCAGCTGCCTGCGGCGGAACAGGTCCGTATTGGATTCCGGTTCAGCCGCCGAGCAGTATCAGCAGCGACGCCAAGAGGAAGATCTCGCTGATCGCGATGCCAGTGACGAAAAGGCCGACGGGGCGGAGGAGGCTGAGGTGCAGGTCGCTGCGGCAGCGGCCTGCGCGAACGTCGAGATCGGCGGTGGCTGCGACATGCTCACAGCTTGCGGAAGGTGCCGGGCTTAGGACTCGGCGTATACCCGCCGGTCGTCGTTCGCAGGCCGCCGGTTTTGCTGAAGACCGCAAAGAGGAGCACCAGCACGCTGGTGGCCGCCCAGACGACGTCGTCGTCGCCGCCGGCGGCGCTGGCCTGTCGGTGCAGGAACAGCACGACGACCAGCGCCCCGAGGAGTACTCCGGTCAACACGCTGGCCCAGTGCGGCGACCCGACCTCGCTCCACGCCGCGAGCCACGCGAGGGCGGCCGCGCCGCAGGTGCCAATGGCCGCGGGGCGGACCCACAACCCGTCGGCACGGTCGGCGAGCGCGCCGTAGACGGCCGCGCCACACAGGACGGTGGCGGTGACTCCCACGATCTGCAGCTCCCAGACGTGGTCACGGTAGTCGG
Source organism: Actinomycetes bacterium (assembly GCA_023429855.1). GTDB lineage: Bacteria > Actinomycetota > Thermoleophilia > Solirubrobacterales > Solirubrobacteraceae > JAGIBJ01. Next base: position 5,167 of record JAEZDB010000452.1, on the reverse strand, counting down.
GCGACATCGCGCCGATCCCAAAGCCGACGACGAGCCACGCTCCGCCGACCCAGGCAAGCCCCGTCGTGCCGCGCCGGAGGCCGTCGGCAACGTGCGCGACGGCGAGCATGAGGAAGCCGCCGACGAACAGCCCCAACCCGGTGATCGGGTTGCCGTGGGCGTTGAGCAGCGCGCCGACGACGAGCAGCACCGCGAAGGCGATGACGACCAGCATCGTGGCCGCGAAGAACGACCATGCGCTCGGCGTCGAGGGCGCGGGAGGCGACGCTGGATCGGGCACTGCCCGCGGCGGTTCGCGAAATCCAGGAGGACCGTGGCTCACGCTTCGGATATCGGCGCTACGTGGCGTTTCCGCATCCGTCCGGCCGAACGTTGGACCACGAAAAAGGGCCGCCCTCGCAGGCGGCCCTTTGCAAGCGTGAGCGGCGCGACGCGCCGTCCGGCGTTCCCTACGCGGGGACGGCCCCGATGACGGTCTCGGACCAGTCGATGACGGAGGTCGGCTTAACGACGTGCTTGCCGAGGCCGAGCTCCTTCGGCGTGAGGCCGAGGGCGAGGCCGACGAGCTGCGGCAGGTGCAGGACCGGCATGTGCAGGTCCTGGTTCCCGACGACGTCAGCGGCGATCGGCTGCTGCATGTCGAGGTTCAGGTGGCACAGCGGGCACGGCGTGACGAGGCAGTCGGCGCCGGCGTTCTGGCCGTCGGTCAGGTGCGTGCCGGCCTGCTTGAGCGAGGCTTCCTTGTTCATCGTGACGATCGGGAAGCCACAGCACTTGTGCGAGCCGGCGTAGTCGATGACCGTGCCGCCGAGGGCCTCGATGACCTTGGGCAGGTACGTGTCGCGGGGGTTCTCGTCGTTGATGTGCAAGCGGTGCACGGGGCGGACGATGTAGCAGCCGTAGAACGGGCCGACCTTGAGGTCGGTCAGCGGCTTCACCACAAGGCTCTTCAGCTTCTCGAGGCCGATGTCTTCGACGAGCACCCACAGGAAGTTCTTGTTGACGATGCCCTTCTCGTAGGACAGGCCGAACTGCGCCAGCGTGTGGTTCACGTCGTGGCGGTACTCCTTGTTCGCGTCGAGGCGCTCCTGCGACTCGCTCATCGCGCCCTGGCACGTCGAGCAGATATTCATCATGAACTCGGCCTGGTCGACCTGCTGCCCGAGGGCGAAGGTGCGCGCGTTGAGGGTGTCGACGAGCTCCTGGTTGTGCTCGGCGAGCACGCCAGCGCCGGTGCAGGACCCGCGGTCGAGCTGGACGAGGTCAAGACCGAGCTTGGGAGCGACGAGGTTCATCGCGCCGTGCAGCTCAGGGGTGAAGCCGCGGCTCACGCAGCCGGGCCAGTAGGCGACCTTGGTCATGCCGTCGCTCCTTCCGTCGTGACGGCTTCGGTCACGGGGTTGTCGTCCTCGTCGTAGCCGGTGATGTAGAGGTTGAGCTCGTTGCGCTGCTCGCGCGCGTGCACCGTCTCGAAGATCGTCTTCACCTGGGCGCGATCCTCGGACGCGAGCTTGTGCGGGAAGAGCACGTCCTTGATCTTGAACTTGCCGCGCAGCAGGGCCTTGCCGAGGAACGGCAGGGAGGCGACGATCTCCTTGTTGCTCGCCGGGTGGAGTTTGCCGCCCGTGAACCCGTTGCCGCCGTAGGAGCGCGGAACCACGTCGGCCTCGGCGAGGATGCCGTACTTCTTGATCAGCACGACGAAGGCCTCTTCGTGGCGGTGGCCGTTGTTGTCGGTGATGCCGTGGTCCTCGCCGGCGATGCGGCGCAGACGCATGATCTGGCTCATCGGCGCGACTTCTTTCGGGCACGCGTCGATGCACTTGAAGCAGTGCGTGCACGTGTAGATCCCGTGGGGGTCGTCGGAGAGGTCCTGCAGACGCTGCTTGTGCTGCGCGTCGCGCGGGTCGCCGACGAAGCGGTAGGCCTTGGCGAGGGCGGCGGGTCCGATGAACTCCGGGTCGGCCTCCATCGCGAGGCAGTCCGAGACGCAGGAGCCGCACTGGATGCAGGCCATGGTCTGGGTCACGTCGACCATCGACTCGCGCGAGACGATGTGCTCGCGCTCGGGCAGCGGCTCGGCGTTCAGCAGCCAGGGCGTGACGCGGCTGACCTTCTTCCAGTGGACGGCGTCCATGTCGACGATCAGGTCCTTGATCACCGGCATGTTGCCCATCGGCTCGACCTCGATCGTGAGGCTGCCGTCCTTGGACTTCTTGACGGCCTCGCCGACCTGCGTGTTGCACGCCAGGCCCGGGTAGCCGTTGATGCGCATGCCGCAGGAGCCGCAGATGGCCGAGCGGCAGGAGCAGCGGACGCCGATGGAGCCGTCTTCACGGTTCTTGACGGCGAGGATGCCGGTCAGCACGGCCTCGTGGGGCTCGAGCTCGACCGTGTACTGGTCCCAGTACGGCGCCTCGCCCGTCTCCGGGTTGTAGCGGCGGATGCGAAGGGTGTACTCAGGCATGGTGTGTAACTCCTTCCGGCCCTAGTAGGACCGGACCTCCGGCTCCCACTGGGTAAAGGTGATCGGCGCCTCGGCGAGCTGCGGATTGCCGTCGCTGTCGGCCGCGATCGTGAAGTGCTTGAGGAAGTCCTCGTCGTTGCGGTCGGGGAAGTCGGCGCGGGCCTGGGCGCCACGCGACTCCTTGCGCTCGAGGGCGCCCATGACGATGGTCTCGGCGACCTTCGTCATGTACTCCAGCTCGACGGCGCCGAGCACGTCCTGGTTGAAGACCGTGCCCTTGTCGTCGATCGCGGCCGTCTTGGCCTCTTCCTTCAGGCGCAGGACGATCTCGAGCTGCTTCTCGAGTTCTTCCTGCGTGCGGTAGACCGCGCAGTTGCGGTTCATCGTGACGCCGAGCTCGTCCTTGATCTCCGACACGCGGCGACCGGTGCGCTCGCGGGAGATGATCTTGGACAGCTTCTTCGCGTCGACCTCGATCCGCGACGCCGGAGCCGACGGCATCGCGACGTCGGTCGCGCGGGCCGCGGCGTGGGCGCCGGAGCGCTTGCCGAAGATGAGCGTGTCGAGCAGCGAGTTCGCGCCGAGGCGGTTGCCGCCGTGGACCGAGACGCAGGCGACCTCGCCAGCGGCGTAGAGGCCCGGGACCTTCGGGACCTGGCCGTCGACGTCGGTGCGGACGCCGCCCATGATGTAGTGCTGGCCCGGCCGGATGAGGATGGGCTCCTTGGTGATGTCGACGCCGGCGAAATCGCGGCCGAGGTTGACGATCTCGCGGAGCGCCTCGTGGATGCGCTTAGTCGGCACGACGGTGACGTCGAGGTAGATGCCGGCCTTGTCGGGGCCGGCGCCGCGGCCCTCGTTGATCTCGGTCTGCTCAGCGCGGGAGACGACGTCGCGCGAGGCCAGCTCGAACTTGTTCGGGGCGTACTTGCCCATGAACCGCTCGCCCTCGCCGTTGATCAGGTGCGCACCCTCGCCGCGGGCGCCCTCGGTGATGAGGAAGCCGTTCATCATGCACGTCGGGTGGTACTGGATCATCTCCATGTCCATCAGCTCGGCGCCGACGTCGTACGCCTGGGCCATGCCGTCGGCGGTGCAGATGAGCGCGTTGGTGGTCGGCTTGAAGATCTGGCCGGCGCCACCGGAGGCGAGGATCGTGGACTTCGCGTTGAAGACCTCCATCCGGCCGGTGCGGATGTCACGTGCGATGCAGCCGCCGCAGGAGCCGTCCTCGTTGAGGATCAGCGACGTCGTGAACCACTCTTCGTAGCGGTCGATCTGGTCGCTGAACTTCATCAGCTGCTCGTAGAGCACGTGCAGGATCGCCTGGCCGGTGATGTCGGCGACGTAGAAGGTGCGCTTGGCAGAAGCGCCACCGAACGCGCGAGCGTCCATCTGGCCGTCGGCGTTGCGGTGGAACGTGACGCCGAGGTGCTCGAGGTGCAGGATCTCTTCCGGCGCCTCGCGGCACATGACCTCGATCGCGTCCTGGTCGCCGAGGAAGTCCGAGCCCTTGACGGTGTCGTAGGCGTGGCTCTCCCACGAGTCGGTGACCTTGACCGCGCCGTTGATGCCGCCGGCAGCGGCGACCGAGTGCGAACGGACGGGGTGGACCTTGGAGAGGATCGCCACCGAGGCGCCGGTGCGGGCGGCCTCAAGGGCAGCTCGCTGGCCGGCGAGCCCGGCGCCGATGATCAGGACGTCATGGGAAGGCATTAACAGGCAGATCTCACGGCTCGGGTGCTGGCAGACCATATACGTCTGAACCCGGGTCGCGGCTTCACGCTGCGCGCCAAGAACGGCACGCAATACCGAGTCCAGAGGGCGGATTTGGGGGTTTGCGCGCCCGACTCAGCGGCCGCGGGCGGCGAGCACGACGGCTTGGCGCAACGTGGTGCCGGTCACGATGCCGAGCGGTTCGCCTTCGCTGCTGAGCGCCAGCAGCGGCCCGCCGTCGCGCAGCCGCGGATCGACCGCCGCGTCACGCAGCGAGGTGTCGCCGTCGACCGTGCGGTCGCCGACCTCGTCGGCCAGTTCGGCCAGCGTGAGGGCCGGCTGGCCCTTGGCCATGGCCTCTTCGATCGCGTCGGTGGCGAGGAGGGCCGGGGGCCCGTCTGCTCGGCGGACGACCACCCACTTGCCGGGAGGGCCGCCGTCGTCGGTGGCGCGCAGGACGGTGTGGTGTCCGTCGACGGCGCTCACGGACGGGGGGGCGCGGGCGCCGCCGGGGGCGCGGGCACCGGCCGAGCTCGAGGTGCTCGGCGAACTCCTCCGGGAAGGCCCGCAGGATGCTGCTGACCATGACCTGCTCCTCCACCGCGAGGTAGCACCGGTTCCCGTCGGTCACGTGGTCCAGCCACTGCCCGATGGACGCGATGTCGTCGTCGGTCCCGCCACCGGTCTCGATCCGCTCGAGGTGCTCGGTGATGGCGCCGGACCCGATCTTGCACGGCGGGCACTGGCCGCACGACTCGATCGACAGGAACCGCGACAGCCGGTACGCGGTGTCGACCATGCACGTCGTGTCGTCGTAGACGATGAAGCCCGCCGCACCCATCCCGCTGCCGATCGCCTGGAACCCCTCGTAGCTGACCGGCACGTCGAGCTGCGCCGCCACGACGACGGGGTTGGCGACGCCCGAGAGCACCGCCTTGACCGAGCGACCCCGGTCGAGACCCTGTCTCTTATACACATCTCCGA
>JAEZDB010000393.1 GCA_023429855.1 Actinomycetes bacterium | reverse complement strand
CCCGTGGCGCACGCGGTCGGCGCGAGCGCCGCCAAAGCCCCGCCGACCACCGCCGAGCAGGAGGCCGCGCTCACGCGGATCCGCGCGGCCGCCGAATCAGAGACGGGCAACCGTGAACTGCTGCTCCACGGCGTGACCGGCTCGGGGAAGACCGAGGTCTACCTGCGTGCGGCTGCCGACACGCTCGCCCGCGGCCGCACCGTCCTCGTACTCGTCCCCGAGATCGGGCTGACGCCGCAGATCGTCCACCGCTTCCAGGAACGCTTCGGCGACGTCGTCGCGGTGGTCCACTCCAAGCTGCCGCCGGGACAGCGCCGCGACGAGTGGTGGCGCATCCGCTCGGGCGAGGCGACCGTCGTCGTCGGGGCGCGCTCGGCCGTGTTCGCTCCGCTCCAGGACGTCGGCCTCGTGATCGTCGACGAGGAGCACGACGCGTCGTTTAAGGCGGGGGAGGACCCGCGCTACGACGCCCGCCGCGTCGCCGTCTGGCGGGCGCGGCGCCATGGCGCTGTGCTGCTGTGCGGTTCGGCGACGCCGCGGCCCGAGAGCCTCGCCGCGCTCGAGACGATCCGGATGACGAAGCGCGTCGACGGCCGCGGCATGCCGCCCGTGCAGATCGTCGACATGCGCGGCGAGAGCACGGCGCTGCACCCGTCGACCCGTGAAGCGCTCACCGACGCGCGCAAGTCGGTCGTGCTGCTCAACCGCCGCGGCTGGTCGAACTTCTTGGAGTGCCGCGAGTGCGGCCACGCGTGGGAGTGTCCGAACTGCGACGTGACGCTCGTGCTCCACAAGCGCCGCGGGTCGCTCGACTGCCACCACTGCGGCCACCACGAGCGAGTGCCGTCGAGCTGCCCGGCGTGCGGGTCGGTGTCGCTGGCGCAGCACGGGATCGGCACCGAGCGGCTCGAGACGGACCTCGCCGCGCTCGGGCTCGACGTGCTGCGGGTCGACGCCGACATCGCCGACGCCGGTGCCGTGCTCGCGGCGTTCGGGCGTGCCGAGCGCGCGGTGCTGGTCGGGACGCAGCTGGTCGCCAAGGGCCACGACTTCCCCGACGTCGAGCTGGGTGTGGTGCTCGACGCCGACGCGACGCTGCGGTTCCCTGATTTCCGCGCGGAGGAGCGCACCTTCCAGCTCGTCACGCAGCTTGCCGGCCGTGCCGGGCGTGGAGGCGACGGCCACGGCCGCGTGATCGTCCAGACCAAGGCACCGGCGCACCCCGCGATCCTGGCTGCGGCCGCCCACGACGCCGACGGCTTCATGAGCGCCGAGCTCGACCGTCGCCGCTACCTCGGCTACCCGCCCTACTCCACCATGGTGCGGATCATCGTCTCCCACCACGACCAGGTCACGGCCCGCGACCTCGCGCGCGACATCGCCCGCCCGCTCGGGCTCGCCGGCGTCGGCGAGGTGCTCGGCCCGGCGCCGCTGTTCCGGCTCAAGGGCAAGGAGCGCGAGCAGATCCAGCTCAAGGCCGGCAACCGCGCGGCGGCTGTGGCGGCCGTCCGGGACGCCGTGGGGCGGGTCGAGCGGCGCGCCAGCAAGGTGCGCGCGCAGCTGTCGATCGACGTCGCACCCCAGTAGACCGACTTGGGACGGCAACGCGCACCAGGAAGGCGTGCTTCGAGCCCAAGTGGCGGCGCGTGTGGTTGCTCAGGTATCCCCCCCGAACGGCCCGATCTGGCCGGGCGATCTGACCGTGCCGCGCCACACCGTGCCTGCCCGAGAACGCCAGTAAGCTGGGTTCGTGGCCGAAGAGGAAAACCAGGAGCAGCCCGAGCGCTACGAGCTCACCCCAGAGGAGCGTGCGCGGCGCGAGCATGCGCTCGAGCAGATCACGCAGCTCGGCGACCCGGTCCTGCGCACGAAAGCCCTGGAGATCCGCGATTTCGACGCCGACCTGGTGTCGCTCGGCGCGCACATGGTGTCGCTGATGGACGACGCGATCGGCGTCGGCCTGGCCGCTCCGCAGATCGGCAAGCCGATCCGCATGTTCGTCTACCGCGTCGACGGCGACGGCGACGCCCGTGCCGTCGTCAACCCGGTCGTCGAGCCGACGACCGAGGAGACGGAGATCGGCGAAGAGGGCTGCTTGTCGATCGTCGGCGTGCACGTCCCTGTCGAGCGCCCTACGGCGGTGCGCCTGCGTGGCCTCACGGTGCACGGCAAGCCCATCGACGAAGAGGTCACCGGCTTCACGGCGCGCGTGGTTCAGCACGAGAACGACCACCTCGACGGCGTCCTGATCCTCGAGCGCACCACGCCCGAAGCACGCCGCGCCGCCCTCAAGGAGCTGCACGCGATCAAGAACGGCACGGCGACCGCCGACGGCGACGCCGAGCCGGCCGCGCCCGAGCCGGCGTCCGACCCGGCGTGAGGACCGTCTACCTCGGGACGTCGGACTTCGCGGTCACCGTTCTGCAGCGGCTCGCGGCGAGCGCACACCGGCCGACGCTCGTCGTCAGCCGCCCCGACCGCCCTGCTGGCCGCGGACGCAAGCTGCAGTCCCCGCCGGTCGTCGACGCGGCCCGCGAGCTCGGCATCCCGGTCTTCCAGCCTGACCGCCTCGCCGACGAGGACGCCACCGCGACCGTGCTCGCTGAGCAGCCCGAGGCACTCGTCGTGTGCGCCTACGGTGCGATCGTCCGCGAGCCGCTGCTGTCGGCGGCGCCGATCTACAACGTGCACCCGTCGCTCCTGCCGCGCTGGCGCGGCGCGGCGCCGATCGAGCGCGCCCTGGCCGCAGGCGACGCCGAGACCGGCGTGAGCATCATGCAGCTCGAAGAGGGCCTCGACTCCGGCCCGGTCGCGATCCAAGAGGCCGTCGCCGTCGAGCCGGGGGAGACCTACGGCACGCTCGCGCCGCGCCTTGCCGACCTTGGCTCCGAGCTGCTCGTCCGCGCGCTCGACGAGCAGCCGCCCTTTACCCCACAGCCGGAGGACGGCATCACCTACGCCGAGAAGATCACCGCCGACGACCGCACCCTCGACCCGGGCGCTCCGGCGATCGTGAACGAGCGGATGGTCCGCGCGCTAGCGCCGCACATCGGCACCCGCGTCGCACTCGACGACGGCACGATGCTCGGCGTCCACGCCGCCCGGCTGCTCGACGGCGCCGACGGCGACGCGGCGCCTGCTGACGCAGCGCAGCAGGTCGTGATCACCAGCGACCAGGTGCGCCTCGGCGCCCTCGAGCTGCTCCGCGTGCAGCCGCCCGGCGGCAAGCCGATGGACGTGGCCGCGTGGCTGCGCGGGAGGGCGTCGCGATGAGCGGCTACGGCGTGACCGAGAACCCCGGCCGACGAGCCTCGCCGGCGCGTGTCGCGGCCCTGCGCACCCTGATGCGGGTCGCCGAAGACGACGCCTACGCCGACCGCGCCCTGCGCTCCGAAGCGGCCGGGCTGGACTCGCGCGAGCACCAGTTGGCCCGCGCGATCGTCTACGCCGCCGTGCAGCGCCGCGAGACGCTTGCCTATTGGATCGAGGCGCTCACGGGCCGCCCCGCGAGCGACCTCGACCTGCAGGTCCGGATTCCGATCGAGATCGGCCTCGTGCAGCTGGCGTTCCTCGATCGCGTACCGCCACACGCCGCGGTCGACGAGAGCGTCCTGCTCGCCCAGTCGGTCTCGAACCGCGGCGGCGACCGCATGGTCAACGCCGTGCTGCGCCGCATCGGCCGCGAGGGCTTCCCCGACCTGCCCGGCGACAACACTCCGCGCGGCGCCTCGATCGTCCACTCCGTGCCGCGCTGGCTTGCCGAGCGCTGGTTCGCGGAGTTCGGCCCCGACGGCGCCCGCGACCTCCTGGCCCGCTGCAACGAGCCGGCCGAGCGCGCAATCCGCGTCAACACGCTCAAAGCCGACCTCGAGTCGGTCCGCGACCGGCTCGCCGTCGCCGCCCACGGCGACCCTGAGCTGCCCGAGGCGCTGATCCTCGACGAAGCCGTCGACCTCGAGTCGACCGAGCTGTGGGCAGAGGGCGCGATCGTCGCGCAATCTCGCGGTGCCATGCTCGCCGGGCACCTGCTGGCTCCGCAGGCCGGCGAACGCGTCCTGGAGCTCTGCGCCGCCCCGGGCGGCAAGACGAGCCACCTGGCCGCGCTCATGGGCGACGCTGGCAAAGGCGTCATCGCCGTCGAGCAGCACGCCGGCCGCGCGCAGGCGCTGCGCCGTACGCTCGACCGCCTCGGCGCGGGCAGCGTCCGCGTCGTCGAAGGCGACGCGCTCAAGCCGCCGGCTTCGCTCAAGGCGTCGTTCGACGCGATCCTGCTCGACCCGCCGTGCGCGGCCCTCGGCACGCTGCAGCGCCAGCCCGACGTGCGCTGGCGCGCCACCCCCCAGAGCATCGACGACCTCTCCAAGCAGCAGGAGCGCAAGGTCGAGGCCGCCCA
>JAEZDB010000229.1 GCA_023429855.1 Actinomycetes bacterium | reverse complement strand
CGTGATCGTGACCGAGAACCTCTTCGGCGACATCCTCTCCGACGAAGCCGCGATGCTCACCGGCTCGATCGGCATGCTGCCCAGCGCTTCGCTGGGCGCCGCCGGCGATCCGGGGCTGTTCGAGCCGGTCCACGGCTCCGCGCCCGACATCGCCGGCCAGGGGATCGCCAACCCGCTGGCGATGTTCCTGTCGGCGGCGATGCTGCTGCGCGACGGACTCGGTCGACCTGTGGAGGCCGCGGCTCTAGAATCCGCCGTCGACGCCGCCCTCGCCGATGGTCTTCGCACCGCAGACCTCGGCGGCAACGCGACGACGGCCGAAGCCGTCGCCGACGTCGTCGGGCGGCTGCACGCGTAACGCGTCTCGCGGCTTTAGGAGGAGAACCCGTGGAAACTGCGCCCTACATCTGGCTCGATGGTGAGTTCGTCGCGTGGGACGACGCGCAGGTCCACGTCCTGACGCACGCCTTGCACTACGGCACGGGCGTGTTCGAGGGGATCCGCTGCTACGACACGACGCAGGGACCGGCGGTCTTCCGCCACCCCGAGCACGTCGAGCGGCTCTTCGCCTCCGCCAAGCTCTACTACCTCCACGTGCCGTTCACGCGCGAGGAGATCCGCCAGGCCACTCTCGAGCTCATCGCCAAGAACGAGCAGCGCGAGTGCTACATCCGCCCGCTCGTCTTCCGCGGCGACGGCGAGATGGGGCTGTTTGCGCAGGGCTCGCCGATGCGCGTGGCGATCGCCTCGTGGAAGTGGGACTCGCTCCTCGGCGAAGTCGGCCAGCGCGAAGGCGTCCGCGCCAAGGTCTCCTCATGGCGACGCACGAGCCACCACTCGCTCATCCCGCACGCGAAGGCCTCGGGCCACTACCTCAACTCGGTGCTGGCCAAGAACGAGGTCTCGCGCCGCAAGAAGCCCGACGGCTCCAACTACTACGAGGAGGCGCTGCTGCTCGACGAGCGCGGCTTCCTCTCCGAAGGCTCGGGCGAGAACCTGTTCGTCGTCAAGGGCGGCAAGATCTACACTCCGCCGCAGACCGCAGGCATCCTCGACGGCATCACCCGCAGCGCGGTGATGCGGATCATCGACGACGCCGGCTACGAGCTCGTCGAGCGCGACATCGCGCGCGCCGAGGCGTACCTGGCCGACGAGGTCTTTATGACGGGCACCGCCGCCGAGCTGGTCCCGGTCGTCGAGATCGACGACATCGCCGTCGGCGAGGGCACGGTCGGCGAGGTCACCCGGCGGGTCCAGTCCATCTTCCAGGACGCCCTCCACGGCCGCGACGAGCGGTACCTCGACTGGCTCGACCGGGTGCCGGCGGGCTCCCCGGCGGCGTAGGGCTACTCTTCGTCTCGATGCCTCGTGCACCGTTCATCCGCGTCGTCGCCGCGGCCCTTCGAGGGCTCGGGCCGCGAATTCGCTAGGCGACGCCGTCTCCGCTGGTGCGGGGGCTGCGTCGCCTGACCGCGACCTGTCTCTTCGTACCTGCCTCGGATGACCCGATGACCACGCCTTCTTCCTCCAACTCCACGCCGACCTCCGTCGAGCTCTACGATGCTTCGCTCCGCGACGGCATGCAGGGCCTCGGCCTTTCTCTGACCGCGCAGGAGAAGCTGCGCGTCGCGCTCGAGCTCGACCGTCTTGGGGTCGCGATCATCGAGGCCGGTTTCCCGGCGTCGAACCCGAAGGAGCGCGAGTTCTTCTCATTGCTCGCCGACACCCACCTGGAGACCAGCGTGGTGGCGGCCTTCGGGATGACGCGCCGCCGCGACGTGGCCGCCGCCGACGACCCGGCGCTGCAGGTGCTCGTCGAGTGCTTTGCGCCTGTGTCGACGATCGTCGGCAAGACGTGGGGCTTGCACCTTGAAAAGGTCGTGAAGGTCGGCCGCGACGAGAACCTCGTGATCATCAGCGAGTCCGTTGCGTTCCTGCGCGGAGAGGGCAAGCGCGTGGTCTACGACGCCGAGCACTTCTTCGACGCCTACCGCGATGACCCGGCGTATGCGCTCGAATGCCTCGCCGCCGCCGTCGACGCGGGCGCCGAAACCGTCGCCCTGTGCGACACGAACGGGTCGTCGCTGCCGTTTCAGGTCGCCGAGGCGACGGCCGCCGTGGTCGGTGCGCTCGGTTCGCGAGTCCGCGTCGCCGCGCACTGCCACAACGACCTGGAGTGCGGCGTGGCCAACTCGATCGCGGCGGTGCAGGTCGGCGCCTCGCAGGTGCAGGGCACGATGAACGGCATCGGCGAGCGCACCGGCAACGCGAACCTCGTCTCGATCATCGGCGGCCTGGAACTGAACCTCGGCGTCCAGACGCTGCCCGCCGGGCGCCTGGCCCGTCTGACGCAGACGGCCCACGCGATCGACGAACTGCTCAACCGCACGCCTGATCCGAGCCAGCCGCTCGTGGGCCGCAACGCGTTCGCCCACAAAGGCGGGCTCCACATCGCGGCCGTCCGTACCGACGCCTCCACCTTCGAGCACGCCGATCCCTCGCTCGTCGGCAACCACCGCGATCTCGTGATCAGCGAGCTGGCCGGCCGTGGCACGGTGATCGAGAAGGCGCACGAGGCCGGTATCCCGCTGGCCGACGGCGACGCGGAGCGAGTCATCGAGTGCGTCAAAGAGCGCGAGCACGACGGCTTCCACTACGAGGCCGCCGACGCGTCCTTCGAACTGCTGCTGCGCCGCGAGACCGGCAACTACACGTCGCTCTGCGAGCTGGAGTCGTGGCGCGTCATCGTCGAGCGCCGCGCCGACGGCGTGCTGGCGACCGAGGCGACGATCAAGCTGATCGTCGACGGCCAGCGGGTGATCCGCACCGCCGAGGGCAACGGCCCGGTCAACGCGCTCGACGCGGCGCTTCGCGAGGCGATCGCGCAGGTCCACCCGCACGTCGCCGACATCGAGCTGGTCGGCTTCAAGGTCCGGATCCTCGACGCCGAGAAGGGCACCGGCTCGCGTATCAGAGTCCTCGTCGATGCTTCCGACGGCCACGACACGTGGGGCTCGATCGGCGTCTCGCCGAACCTGATCGAAGCTTCCTGGCAGGCGCTCGTGGACTCGCTCGCGTACGCCGTGCAGGGCGATCGCGAGACGCTGGCGATCCAAGACGCCGCTTCGGCGCTGGAGACGAGCGCCAAGGCCGGCGCGTGAGTACGACGCCGATCACGATCCCGATGGCGCAGCCGGTGATCGGCGAGGCCGAAGAGCGCGAAGTGCTCGAAGTCCTGCGCTCCGGGCAGCTATCGCTGGGCCGTAAGACGATCGCGTTCGAGGAGGGGTTGGCGGCGCGCCTCGGCGTCGCCTACGGCCGGGCCACGTCGAGCGGTACCGCTGGCCTTCACCTGGCGCTGCGCGCCGCGGGCGTGCAAGCGGGCGACGAAGTCGTCACCTCGCCGCTGAGCTTCATCGCCAGCGCCAATGCGGTGCTGTTCGAGCGCGCCGTGCCCAAGTTCGTCGACATCGACCCGGTCACGCTGAACCTCGACGTCGAGGCAGCAGCCGACGCCATCGGTCCCAAGACCAAGGCCCTGCTGCCCGTCCACATCTTCGGCTACCCGGCCGACACGCCCGCGCTCGAGCGCCACGGCCTGCCGATCGTCGAAGACGCCTGCGAGGCCCTGGGCGCCACCCACGCCGACGGCACGCCCGTCGGCGGCCGGGGCCACAGCGCGGTCTTCGCGTTCTACGCCAACAAGCAGCTGGCGACCGGCGAGGGCGGCATGGTCGTCACGAACGACGCCGCGGTGGCCGAGCGCATCGGCTCCGAACGCAACCAGGGACGCGCCCCCGACATGGGCTGGCTCGACCACGACCGTCTCGGCTTCAACTACCGGATGAGCGAGCTGCAGGCCGCGCTTGGCGTCGCGCAGCTCGGCCGGCTCGACCAGATGCTCGCCGACCGCGCGCAGGTGGCAGCCTGGTATCGCGCAGCGCTGGCTGACCTCGCAGAGCGAACCGGCCTCACGTTGCCGTGCGAAAACCGCGGCGACGAACGGCGCGGCTGGTTCGTGTTCGTCGTCCAGGTGCCCAAGGGCGTCGACCGCGACGAGACGATCCGCGGCTTGCGCGCCGGTGGCATCGACGGCAAGCCGTACCTGCCGCCGATCCACCTCTTCTCGTTCTACCGCGAGCTGGGCTACCGCGAGGGGATGTTCCCGGTGTGCGAAGACATCGGTGCGCGGTCGCTGGCGCTGCCGTTCTTCCCGGCGATGACGCAGGCCCAAGTGGAGCAGGTCGTCGAGCGGCTCGCGCAGCTGCTCCTCGGCACCGCGTGACCAGCGCGGCCGTGCACGCGGGAATCCGCATCCGGCTGCGCAATCCGCGAAACTAGCGCCAGATGTCGCGTTTCTCCGAGCCCCAGGACCCACTCTTCCAGGCGCTCGATCGGTCGCTCGAGATCGATCGCCGGCTCTGGCCCTACGACGTCGCCCAGTCTCGGGCGCACGCGTCGATGCTCGCGTCGCGCGGGATCATCGGCGACGACGACCGAGATGCCATCCTTGCCGCCCTCGACGAGGTCGAGCAGGAGCTTGCGGGCGGCCGGTTCCCGTTCCGCGACGACGACGTCGACATCCACATGGCGATCGAGCGCCGCGTAACCGAGATCGCGGGCCGCGCTGGCGGCAAGATCCACACGGGCCGCTCGCGCAACGACCAGGTCGCCACCGACCTCGCGCTCTACGCCCGCGACCACGCCGTCCGCCTCGCCGATCAGGTCGAGACGCTCGCGCGAACGCTGATCGACGTTGCCGACGCCCACATCGACTGGGCGCTCCCTGGCTACACGCACCTGCAGCGCGCGCAGCCCGTCTACCTCTCGCACCACCTGCTCGCCTACGTCTGGATGCTCGTCCGCGACCGCGAGCGCTTCCGCTTCGCGGCCCGCCAAGCCGACGTGCTCCCGCTTGGCGCAGGCGCCCTCGCCGGCGTGAACTTCGACACCGACCGCCCGATGGTCGCCCGCGACCTCGGCTTCGCCGGCGTGGTCCCGAACTCGATCGACGCGGTCTCCAACCGCGACTTCGCGCTCGACCTGCTGCAAGCGTGCGCCGTGGTCTCGACGCACCTTTCGCGCCTCGGTGCCGAGATCGTGCAGTGGAGCAGCTCGGAGTTCGGCTTCATGGAGCTCTCTGACGCGTGGTCGTCGGGGTCCTCGCTGATGCCGCAGAAGAAGAACCCGGACTGCGGCGAGCTGCTGCGCGGCAAAGCGCCGCGCGTCGTCGGCCACCTGGCGGCGCTCCACGGCGTGATGCACGCCCTGCCGCTCACCTACAACAAGGATCTGCAGGAAGACAAAGAGCACGTCTTCGACGCCGTCGACACGGTCACGGTCACGCTCGACGCTGCCAACGGCATGCTGTCGACGGCGAAGTTCAAACGCGAGCGGATGGCTGAGGCCGCCTCCGACGAGAACATCGCCGCCACCGACATCGCCGATCACCTCGTCAAGAAGGGCCTGCCGTTCCGCGAGGCGCACGGCGTCGTCGCCGGGATCGTCCGCATCGCGGTCGAGTCGGGCCGCAAGCTCTCCGAACTCACGGTTGATGAATACCGGGCGCAGAGCGAGCTCCTCGACGAGGAGGTCTACGGCCTGCTCGACCAGCGATCGTGGCTTGAGTCCAAGGTCTCACTGGGCGGTACCTCCCTGGCCCGCGTGCAAGAACAGCTCGCGCAGGCCCGCGCCGTCCTCGACCTCTAAGGCGGTGCCGCCGCCGGACGCGCCGGTGCCGCTCGCCCTTCCTGCCTGGCCGGAAGGGCCCTATGTCGCTGCGCCCCCGACCGACGCGGCAGCGCTGCGGCAGCTCGTTGCCGGGGAGGTGGTCGAAGCGGCCATCGGGCTGATCGGCTGCCGCATCGTCACACCGGCCGGGGCACTCACGATCGTCGAGACCGAGGCCTACCACCAGGCCGAGCCGGCCTGTCACGGCTACGGCGGCCACACCGGTCGCGCCAAGAAGCTGCGGCGTCCCGCGGGGTACGCCTACGTCTACCTGTCGTATGGCATCCACCGGCTCGTCAACGTCGTGACGGGCGCGCAGGACGTCGCGTCAGCCGTGTTGATTCGCGGCGCGATGGCCCACGTCTCCGGTCCAGACGCTGAAGGCACAGTCGCGGCCCCGGGCCCGGGACGCGTCGGCACCGCGCTAGGAGCGGAGCTGGATGACGACGGCGTGGACCTGCTCGCTGGAGCGACGTTCCGCCTGGAGCCCGCGGAGGCGGCCTCAGCGGTTGCCGGGCAACGCATCGCTGCCGGGCCCCGGATCGGGATCTCGAAGGCGGTTGAGCTTCCTTGGCGCTTCGGGCTGGCCGACAGCCCAGGCGTGTCGTTGCCGCGGATCGAGACCTGACGGTCGTAGACGCCCGCGACCGCGTCATCGCTGCGCCGCCGCGCAGCGGCTACGTGCCGCCGGGCGTGACGCCGCCGGCGTCAGCGCCGCCCTCTGGTGCAGGCGCGGGGTTCGCCGGCGGGGCCGCGGCAGGGGGTGTGGCTGGCGTCTGGCGCTCGGGCGTCTGCGGAGCGACAGGTGCGGCCCCGCTCCCTCCGGAGCTTCCCGTGCCGTTTCCGCTCTGCGGTGCCGTTTCGCGCGTCGCCGCGCCGTCGCCGCTCGGCGTCGTCGGC
>JAEZDB010000300.1 GCA_023429855.1 Actinomycetes bacterium | reverse complement strand
GATCGCGACAGCCTCGGGCGCGGCCCAGGCCCCGTGGGCGGTAGCGGCCGACGGGTCGGCAGCCGCGACGAAGGACGCACCGACGCGCGCTTCGGCCGCTCCCGCGACGACGCGCCAGCCCCGAACGACCGCCTCGTCTACGGCCGCAACCCCGTCCGCGAGCTCCTTCGGGCCAAACGCCGCAACGTGCACATGGTCTACGTCAGCGAGCAGCTCGCCAAAGCCGACTGGCTCGCCACTGCACCCGTCTCGATCTCCAGCACCGACCGTCTCGCCGACCTCGCCGGCACCCACGACCACCAGGGCATCGTCGCGGAATGCGGCCCTTACCCGTACGTGCCGCTCGCGAAGCTGACCGGCAAATCCGGCATCGTCGTGATGCTCGACGAGATCACCGACCCCCGCAACGTCGGCGCGATCGCCCGCACTGCTGAAGCCATCGGCGCGATCGGCCTGATCCTGCCCGAGCGGCGGTCCGCACACGTCAACGCCACCGTCTGCAAGACCTCAGCGGGCGCCATCGAGCACCTCAGCGTGGCTCAGGTCGTCAACCTCTCCGACACGCTCGAGGCGTTCCGCAACGCCGGTGCGTGGAGCTACGGCGCGGCCATGGACGGCACGCCGGTCAACGACCTCGACCTCACCGGCACCGTCGTCCTCGTTCTCGGCGGCGAAGGCAAGGGCCTGCGCCCGCGCGTCGCCTCCAGCTGCGACAGCCTCGTGTCGCTGCCAATGGTCGGCAAGGTCGACTCGCTCAACGTGAGCGCCGCGGCTGCGGTCCTCATGTACGCCGCCTTCACCGCGCAGCGCGGCTGACCTAAGCACCACCTCGCGGCGCCTGGCGCCACCTGCGTGCTCAACGGCCCAGGGGGCCACCTCCGCGCGCGGGCGGCCCCAGTCATCCACGATGCGGCGCTCAGGTCAGCCGCGCCGCCTGGCGGCCGGGCGTTGGCGCGTCGGCCCCGGTCAGGTTTGCAGGAGGGGTTCGCATATGTGACCGGGTGGCTGGTGGCTCCAGCGCCTGCGAACGCCTGTTCGCTTCCGTTGAAGGAGTTCGCCTGGCGGCGGCGAACTCCAATGACGGTTGCGCGTGGCTGTCCCGCTCGCGGCCGACGCAGCTCGATGGCTGACCAGGTGCGCCCCGCCCACCAGGACCCGAGTGCGTCGCATACGGCCAGAAGCTCAGTCAGCGGTGGAGCGCGGCAACGCGATCGCCCGCAAAATGCTGGCCAAAACGCACTCAGGGGTTATTGCGTCCATGAGCCTGGATCGGTGACCTCAGGTGAGGTTCCCTGAGGGTTCGCGCAAGCCTTGCAAGAAGTCCTGCGCAATCTGCTTGACATGCAGGCTTTCTTGCGGCTAGGTTGCGACCAACGAGCCTCAGGTGGATCTTGAGGCTCAGGGATCGACCTGAGGTCGAGCCCGCCCAAAAACTCACACCGAACTCGATTTGGTTGGCACCCTGGGAGGGGACTGTCATCCGGATCAGCTCCCCGACGTCGGCGCACCCATCGCCGACCGAAAGACTGACCCGTGGCTTCAATCTCCCGCCGTGCATCAAGCGACGTCCGCGTCGACGACAAGTTCCTCATTGCGATGGCCAAGAACGGCGATCGCCGCGCGCACGATCAGATCGTGCGGCGCTACTACGGCTTCGTCCGCATGAAGGCGTCGTCGTACTTCCTCGTCGGCGGCGACCACGACGACCTCATCCAGGAGGGCCTCGTGGGCCTCTACAAGGCCGTGCGCGACTTCCGTCCGGACCGCGAGAGCTCGTTCCGCAACTTCGCCGAGCTCTGCATCACGCGCCAGATCATCACCGCGGTCAAGACCTCGACTCGCAACAAGCACAAGCCGCTCAACGGCTACGTCTCGTTCTCTCGCACGGCCGCCAGCGCGATGGACAACGAGCCCACCCTCGAGGAGATGCTCCCCGGCCCGGCGACGCTGGATCCGGCCTCCAAGGCCGTTTCGGCAGAAGAGCTCGGCGCCCTCGTCGGCTGCCTCTCCAGCAAGCTCAGCGAGCTCGAGAGCCGCGCCCTCGCGCTCTACCTCGACGGCCGGTCCTACGAGGAGATCGGCGAGCGCGTCGGCTGCCCGCCGAAGGCGATCGACAACGCGCTGCAGCGCGTCAAGCGCAAGGTGCAGACCCATCTGCGCGAGCGCGAAGAGGGCCTCGCCTTCGGGTCCTAAATCTCGCGAGCGCCGACGGCAGCCCTTGGGCGGGCTGCCACGCGACGGCGCACCATGAAACGGCTAAGGGGCCGCCCCGGGAAGTCAGTCCCCGGGGCGGCCCCTTTTCGTTGCCGGTGCAGGGCACCCGGCCGCGCGGGCCGGGTGCTGCTGCGAGGCTGGCGCCTACTGGCCGCCTGCGGCGCCCTGTGCCTGCGCCTGCTCGAGCGCCTGCTGAATCTGCGCCTGCGTGGCGGCATCGGCGCCTCCGCCTGCCGGAGCAGCGACGGGCGCGCCCTTCTTGGTCTTCTCAGCGTCGACGATGAAGACGAGCGTCTCGCCACCGGCGATGTCGGTGCCCTGGCCCTGGTCGCCGTAGCCCTTCGACGGCGGCACGATGAGCAGGCGGCGACCGCCGACCTTCATGCCGGGGAGGCCCTGCGTCCAACCGTCGATGACGGAGCCCTGTGCGAGCGTGAACGGGATGGCCTTCTCAGGGCGGTCCCAGCTGGCATCGAACTGCTTGTTGCTCGACCAGGCGACGCCGACGTAGCGCGCCGTCAGCTCGTCGCCCTTCTTCACGGTCGGGCCGGTGCCGACGACAATGTCCTTCGTGATGATCTTGTCGCCGGAGGGCGGCAGGACATCCGGGATGTCGATCGCGGGCTTCTTCTTCAGGTCTTCGGCGTTGCCGACGTTGATGCCTTCGACTTTGATGGCCGGCGTCGTCGCAGAAGCGGTCTTCTCGTCGTCGCCACAGGCGGCGAGTGAGGTCCCGGCGGCGGCGATCAGGAATGCCGCGGCGACGCGCCGGGTGGAGGTGCGGAGAGTCATGGTTCCGCGAACCGTACCCATCGCGCGCGCCGGACGGCGCACCCCTCCGTGCCGCCGCTCACAAACCGCGCCGTTGGAGACCCCTGCCCTGGACCGCAGAACGGTGTCTGCCTGGGCGGTGGGCGGGCCCGCCCAGCGAGGAGCAAAAGCCGGGAAAGGGACTCGAACCCTCGACCTACCGCTTACAAGGCGGTTGCTCTACCAACTGAGCTATCCCGGCGTGGAGGTCCAAGGTACCCCTTCCGGATAAATTGAAGGCATGACGCAGTCGCCGGGGGACCAGGCCACCACTGAAGCGGTCTGCTTCCGCCACACGAATCGCCCCACGAACGTGCGGTGCCAGAACTGCGAGAAGCCGATCTGCTCCGACTGCATGCGGGAGTCGCCGGTCGGCTACCGCTGCCCGGACTGCGCGCCGCAGCGCAGGTTCGCGATGGCCGACGACCTCATGGTCACAAAGACGCTGATCGGCGTCAACGTGTTCGTCTTCGTGCTCGGCCTGCTCCTGCAGGTCGTCGACGGCGCCATGGGCAACTTCATGACGCAGAACGCGTCAACCCTCATCGACAAGGGCGCGCTGATCGCGAGCCGCTGCACCGAGGGGATCGTGCAGGGCGGCGTGCTGCAGACCTGTACGAAGGAGATCGGCGTGGCCGAGGGCGAGTGGTATCGCCTGATTACCGGCGGGTTCCTGCACAGCGGCCTGCTGCACCTGGCCTTCAACATGTACTTCATCTGGATGTTCGGCCAGCTCCTGGAGCCGAGCCTCGGCCGCCTGCGGTTCGGCCTCCTGTACTTCGTCAGCCTGCTCGGTGGGTCGATCGGCGCGCTGCTCTACTCCGCCTCGAACGTGCCGACGGTCGGCGCCTCGGGTGCGGCGTTCGGCCTGCTCGGCGCGGCGCTCGTCGTGTCGCGCCTGCGCCGGATCGACTCGCTGACGAACGACCTGCTCGTGCTCGCAGCGATCAACTTCGCCATCGGGTTCATCCCGGGGTTCAACATCTCGATCGGCGGCCACGTCGGTGGCTTCGTCGTCGGCGCGCTCGCTGGCTGGGTGGCCTTCGGGCCGCTCGCGCGGAACCGGTCCGCGGTCGTCGCGATCTTGTCGGCGGCGATCGTAGTGCTCTTCATCGGCGGCATCCTCGTCGCCAACGTGCGCGCCGGCGTCTAAGGCCGGCGC